>DASRYP010000739.1:0-3366 GCA_035687165.1 Actinoplanes sp.
GGCGACGTGCTCGTCTTCCTGCCCGGCGCCCGCGAGATCGACGCAGTCGCGTCCCGGCTGGCCGGGGTGCGGGCCGACGTGATTCCCCTGCACGGCCGCCAGCCCGGCGCGGTGCAGGACGCGGCCCTACGGCCCGGTTCGCGGCGGCGGGTGGTCCTCTCGACAGCGGTCGCCGAGAGCAGTCTGACGGTTCCGGGCGTGCGCGCGGTGGTCGACGCTGGTCTCAGCCGAGTGCCCCGCATGGACCACGCCCGCGGGCTGGGCGCCCTGGCCACGGTTCCGGTGTCCCGCGCCGCGGCGGTGCAGCGGGCCGGCCGCGCGGGCCGGGAGGCTCCCGGCCGGGTCTATCGCTGCTGGTCGCGAGCCCAGCACGACCGGCTACCGCCACAACCCGAACCCGAGATCGCGGCCGCCGACCTGACCGGCTTCGCGCTGGACCTGGCCCTGTGGGGCCATCCTGACGGCACCGGTTTGGCGCTCCCCGACCAGCCGCCGCCTGGGGCGTTCCAGTCAGCCGTGGCCACGTTGCGCGATCTCGGCGCACTCGACGAGTCCGGCCGGGTGACCGCGCGCGGCCGGGCCCTCGCCGACGCGGGCCTCCATCCACGCCTGGCCCGGGCCCTGCTCGACGGCGCCCCGCTGGTCGGCGCCCGCCGGGCCGCCGAGATCGTCGCCCTGCTCGACGACGACCGTTCGTCCTCCGACGACCTGACGTCCGCCTGGCGCCGCGCCCGCGGCAGCAAAGATCCGGCGTGGCGCAGCGAGGTGAGCCGCCTGACCGCGGCGCTGTACCGCAGCCCGGCCGACGAGACGACCCCCGACGTCACCGACGCGGCGGCCGCCCTCGACCTGCCGGACGGCGAAACCGCGCGGCTTTCCGACGCCGGGAAACCGGCCGCGCCTTCGTCAGACGCCCACGACCCGCACCCAGGTCTACCTGACGCCCACGACCCGCACCCAGGTCTACCTGACGCCGAGATCCCGGCCGGTCGGCCGCCTGACACCGAGATCCCGGCCGGCCGCCCGCCTGGCGCCAAGAGCTCGGGCAGACGACCGACGCACGCTGGGAGTTCGGGCAGACGACCGACGCACGCCATGAGCTCGGACAGACGACCGACTGACGCCGGGAGCCGGGTGACGCTCCCGGATGACCTGGCGGCTGGGCTGGTCGTGGGGTTGGCCTATCCGGAGCGGGTTGCCCGGGTGCGGGAGGCGGGCGGCCGGGACTACCTGATGGCGGGTGGCACCGCCGCCGAGCTGACCGCCGGCAGCGGGTTGGCGGGCGTCGACTGGATCGCGATCTCCTCGGCCGATCGGGCTGCCGGGGCACGCACCGCCCGCGTCCGTGCCGCCGTGCCGATCGACGAGGCGACCGCGATCGAGGCCGCGACCACCATGCTCACCGAGGCCACCGAGATCGGCTGGGTGGACGGGGACGTGGTCGCCCGCAGGGTGCAGCGCCTCGGGGCGATCACGTTGGTGGAGCGGCGCATCACCGACCCTGACCGTGGGCTCGTGCGGGCCGCCCTGCTCGACGGGCTGCGGCGCTCGGGCCTGAGCCTGCTGACCTGGTCGCGGGGCGCGGTGGAACTGCGCGAACGGCTGGCCTTCGCCCACGCCGCACTCGGCGACCCGTGGCCCGACATGTCCGACGAGTCCCTGCTCGACCGGATCGACGATTGGCTCGCACTCGGCTCGGCCCGGCGCCGTGCCGACCTTGCCAAGATCGACGTCGCCACGAGTCTGCGGCGGCTGTTGCCCTGGTCGATCGCGGGGCGGCTGGACGACGTCGCCCCCGAACGGCTGCCGGTGCCGAGCGGCTCACGGGTGAGGGTCGACTACTCCGATCCGGTTTCGCCCGTGCTGGCCGTCAAAGTTCAGGAGGCGTTCGGCTGGCGGGACGCCCCACGCCTGGCCGACGGCCGCATCCCGGTCCTGCTGCACCTGCTCTCCCCCGCCGGTCGTCCGGTCGCCGTCACCCGGGACCTCGCGTCCTTCTGGGCGCAGGGCTATCCGCAGGTGCGGTCCGAGCTGCGCGGCCGCTATCCGCGTCACCCCTGGCCCGAGGACCCCACGACGGCCGAACCCACTCGCCGCACCAAGCCACGAGCCTGATGATCCGGTCACCGGACGGCCCGGCGATCGGGCGAAGCCCTCGATCCGCCGGCCAGATCACCGTTCCTTGAACCGGCCCGACCCGGACCTACAGCTCGGGAGCTCCCCAGACCTCGGGAGCTTCCCCAGACCTCGGGAGCTCTCTAGTTGGCGTGGGCGGCCGACGATGAGGGCGGCGTGTGCTGGGACGGGATGGTGGGGTGCCGCAGGCGGTGGAGCGGGCCCGGCTGTCCGAACAGATAGCCCTGGCCGAGCTCGCAGCCCAGCTCGGCCAGGGCCAGGGCGCGTGACGGGGTCTCGATGCCCTCGGCGACGACGGCAATGTTCAGGTCGGTGCAGATGGCCAGCACCGAGCGACAGAGGGCGCCCGCGCGGTCGGGGGCGATGTCGACGTCTGTCAGCGTCGAGTCGAGTTTGACGATGTCGACGGGCAGGGAGTGGAGCTGGGCCAGCGCGTTGAAACCGCTCCCGAAGTCGTCCAGGGCGATCCGGATGCCGTGGGCGCGCAGGCCGTCCACCACCTTGGCCGCCGTGGCCAGGTCCTGGATGCGGCGGGTCTCGGTGATCTCCAGGATCAGGCGGGACGCCGGCATCCCGCTGCGGGCCAAGGCGCCCACCACCGACTCCTCGAGACCGGTCTGGCCCAGGCGGGCCGCCGACACGTTCACGTGCATGTCGATCGGGCGGCCGTAGACGACCGCCAGCGCCGCCGCGTCCGCGCAGGCCTGGTTCAGCACGAAGTCGTCGATCGCGCCGACCAGGCCGGTGCGCTCGGCCACCGACACGAAGACGTCGGGGTGTACGGGGCCGGCCACCGGGGACGTCCACCGGGCCAGCGCCTCGACCGCCACCGTCGCGCCGTCCCGGAGGCGGACGATGGGCTGGTAGAAGACCTCGAAGCCGGCTGCCGCGGGGTGCCCGGCGGACAATGCCTCGGCCAGCAGGTGCGGCAGGTCGACGTTCGGGCCGCCGTCATTCGTCCCGGTGTAGCGGGCCAGCGCGCCCTTGCCTCGGCGCTTGCTCGAATACATCGCGGCGTCCGCCCGGCGCAGCAGCGCGTCCGCCGTCAGCGGTTCCCCGGGCTCGGAGACCACCAGGCCGATGCTGGCGCCCACTCCGACCGTGTGGCCGTCGATCACGAACGGTTCGCGCAGTGCCGCGAGGATGCGGTGCCCGACGGGCTCCGCGTCGGCGGGGGTGTGGTCGAGCAGCACTGCGAACTCGTCGCCGCCGAGACGGGCCACCAGGTCG
>DASRYP010000740.1:0-16590 GCA_035687165.1 Actinoplanes sp.
CGTGCGGCCACGGCGTCGTGGTCGGTGGTGATCAGGCCGACCGTGACGCGCAGGTGGGGAGAGCCGGGGCCGGCCAGGAAAGCGGCGCCCGCGGCCGCCGCTATGCCGTCACTCGCCAGGGCTATCAGGGCGGCCTGCTCGTCGGCGACCGGCAGCCACAGGTTGATGCCGTCGCCCGGGGGGACCACCACGCCGTGGTTCGCGAGCGCCGCCACGACCAGGTGGCGGCGGAGGGCGTACTCGTCCCGGGCCGAATCGACCGCCGCGATCGACGCCGGATCGGTCAGCAGGCCCAGCAGCAGGTGTTGCAGCAGGCGGCTCGTCCAGCCCTGACCCAGCAGGCGTCGTTCCAGGATCGGGTCCAGCACCGCGGCCGGCGCCGACGCGGCCGCCAGGCGCAGGTCGGGGCCGTGCGACTTCGAGAAGCTGCGGACGTGGATCGTCCGGCGAGGCAGGTGTGAACCGAGCGAGCGGACCGCGGCCGAGGAGACGTCGCCGGCCGAGTCGTCCTCTATGGCGTACACCTGGGGGCTCCGGGAAAGCACCTCGGCCAGCGCCTCCGTTCGCGTGCCGGACCACGACGCGCCCGTGGGGTTGAGGGCCCTTGGCTGCAGGAAGACCGCGGTGGGGCGATGGGCGAGGGCCGCCGCGAGCGCCGCGGGGATCATGCCCTCCTCGTCGGTGCCGGCGCCGATCACCTGGACGCCCAGGGCCTCCAGCAGGTCGAGCAGCGGCGGGAAGCACGGGTTCTCGACCACCGCGCGGTCCCCGAGGCGCAGCAGCGCCGACGCGACGTGGTCGATCGCGTCCATCGCGCCGTCGAAGACCGCCAAGCGTTCCGGAGGGTACGGCCACCGGTCGCGCAGCAGGGCGGCCAGCGCGGGCAGCATGGGCTCGTCGAGGTAGCTGCTCGGCGCCGACGGGAGCCCGGCCAGCGCGGGCAGGGCGGGAAGCAGGTCCGGATCGGGTACGCCGGTGGACAGGTCGAGCCCGAAGCCGGACCGCCGACGCAGCGCCGCTCGGTAACGGCCCGGACCGCTCGCCCGGGACTCGGCGACCACCGTGCCGCGACGCCCGTCGGTCCGGATCGTGCCCGCGCGGCGCAGGAGCTGCCAGGCGGCGTTGACCGTCGTGGGCGACATGCGCAGTTCGGTGGCGACCTCGCGTACGGGAGGGAGCTTGCTGCCCGGAATGAGCGCGCCGTCGCCGACCGCTCGCCCCACCGCCTCGGCGAGACCGCGTGCGGAAGGGGTGACGAGGCGAGCGCGAACCGCAGAAAGCACGTTTCAGTCCGTTCGTCGATGGTGGGGAAAGCGCCGGTCGGGTCGGGGTCGGGGTCGGAGTTTTTGTGACAGTACGTTTCACGCATTGTTCGGTCTAGAGGTGTTACGTAATCTCCGATCATGATTCGTATCGCGCACTGGATCGGTGGCGCCGAGCAGGCCGGCACCTCG
This sequence comes from Actinoplanes sp., assembly GCA_035687165.1. GTDB lineage: Bacteria > Actinomycetota > Actinomycetes > Mycobacteriales > Micromonosporaceae > Actinoplanes. The sequence continues at coordinate 1,455 of DASRYP010000740.1, forward strand.
GGCCGCGTCGGCCCCGTCTTCAACCCGGCCACCGGCGAGCAGACCGCCGAGGTGGACCTGGCCTCGGCCGCGGAGGTCGGTCAGGCCGTCGCCGTCGCGAAGGAGGCCGCGAAGGCGTGGCGCTCGGCCTCGCTGTCCCGGCGCTCCGCGGTTCTCTTCAAATTCCGGGAGCTGCTCGCCGCGCGTTCCGGGGAACTCGCCGCGATCGTCACCAGCGAGCACGGCAAGGTGCTCGCCGACGCGGCCGGCGAGGTCGCCCGGGGCCTGGAGAACGCGGAGTTCGCCACCGGCATCCCGCACCTGATGAAGGGCTCGTTCTCGGAGCAGGCCGCGACCGGCGTCGACGTCTACTCGATCCGCCAGCCGCTCGGCGTCGTCGCCGGCATCACGCCGTTCAACTTCCCGGTGATGGTGCCGCTCTGGATGTGCGCCACGGCGATCGCGGCCGGGAATGCCTTCGTGCTCAAGCCGAGCGAGAAGGACCCGTCGGCCGCGCTGTTCCTGGCCAGGTTGTGGCGCGAGGCGGGGTTGCCGGAGGGCGTCTTCACGGTCGTCAACGGTGACGTCGAGGCGGTCGGCGCGATCCTCACCCACCCGGACGTCGCCGCGGTCAGCTTCGTCGGCTCGACCCCGGTGGCGAAGTACATCTACGAGACCGGCACCGCGAACGGCAAGCGCGTGCAGGCGTTGGGCGGTGCGAAGAACCACATGGTGGTGCTGCCGGACGCCGAGCTGGACGCGGCCGCCGACGCCGCGGTGAGTGCCGCGTACGGCTCGGCCGGTGAGCGCTGTATGGCGGTCTCGGTCGTGGTGGCCGTCGGCGAAGTGGCCGATCCGCTGGTCGAGGCGATCGCGGCCCGGCTGCCGAAGGTGAAGGTCGGCGCAGGCACCGACCCGGAGTCGCAGATGGGTCCGCTGATCAGCGCTCAGCACCGCGACAAGGTGGCCGGCTACGTCGAGCGGGGCAAGGCCGAGGGCGCGACGGTGGTGGCCGACGGCCGCGCGGCCGACCTGCCGGAGAACGGGTACTTCCTGGGCGTCACGCTGCTCGACAATGTCACGCCGCGGATGGACGTCTACACCGACGAGATCTTCGGTCCGGTGCTCTGTGTCGTGCGCGCCGAGACGTACGCCGAAGCTCTTGCCTTGATCAACGACAACGAGTACGGCAACGGGACCGCCATCTTCACGCGTGACGGCGGCGCGGCCCGGCAGTTCCAGTTCGACGTGAACGCGGGCATGGTCGGCGTCAACGTGCCGATCCCGGTGCCGGTCGCCTACTACTCGTTCGGCGGCTGGAAGGCCTCGCTCTTCGGCGACACCCACATGTACGGTCCGGACGGCATCCATTTCTTCACCCGCTCGAAGGTCGTCACGTCGCGTTGGCCCGACCCCGGCACGTCGAGCGTGGACCTGGGATTCCCGACGAACCGTTGACCGACACGTCCGGCCAATCGGTCAGCGACGGGCATTAACCGGGCGAACGCGGGATTGCGTAGATCGAGCGCTCACCAAGTGCCGATTCCGTTTCAGCTTTGGAAAATTGTTTCGGATTCCCTTGTCGTCAATACTTCGCGTGTGTCAAGGTCTCGCAGTCGTATGTGTGGGAGCTGTCACAGGCCCCGCGACGGGAGGTCTTATTTCGTGAGCGCCGCTCTGCCCGTTCTGCGCAATTTCGTCGGTGGCGACCCCACCGGCACGAGGGACGGGGCCACCTCGCCGGTGGTCGACCCCAGCACCGGGGTGGCGTACGCGCTTGCCCCGGTCTCCTCGGACGTCGACGTCGACGCGGCGATGGCGGCGGCCGCCGCCGGCTTCGAGGTGTGGCGCGACTCCACCCCGGCCGAGCGGCAGCGGGCCCTGCTGCGCCTGGCCGACGCGGTCGAGGCACGGGCCGACGAGATCATCGAGGCCGAGTGCCGCAACACCGGCAAGCCGATCGAGGCCACCCGGGCCGAGGAGATGGGGCCGCTCCTCGACGAGCTGCGCTTCTTCGCCGGCGCCGCGCGCGTGCTGGAGGGCAAGTCCGCGGGGGAGTACCTGCGCGACCACACGTCCTATGTACGGCGTGAGCCGATCGGCGTCTGCGCGCAGATCACCCCGTGGAACTACCCGATGGTTATGGCGGTCTGGAAGTTCGCACCCGCGATCGCGGCCGGCAACTCGGTGGTCCTCAAGCCGTCCGACACCACCCCGATGTCGACCCTGCTGCTGGCCGAGATCGCCGCCGAGTTCCTGCCACCCGGTGTGCTCAACGTGGTCTGCGGCGACCGCGACACCGGCCGGGCCCTGGTCGCCCACCCGACGCCGCAGCTCGTCTCGATCACCGGCTCGACCCGGGCCGGCACGGAGGTGGCCGTCGCGGCGGCCGCCGACCTCAAGCGGGCCCACCTCGAACTGGGCGGTAAGGCGCCGGTCATCGTCTTCGACGACGCCGACGTCGCGGCCACAGCCACGGCGATCGCCGGCGCCGGTTACTTCAACGCCGGCCAGGACTGCACCGCGGCGACCCGGGTGTTGGTGCACGGCCGGGTGGCCGCCGACTTCACCGACGCCCTCGCCGAGGCGGCCCGCACCACTCGCGTCGGCCCGCCGCAGGACACCGAGGCCTACTTCGGCCCGGTCAACAACGCCGACCAGCTCGCCCGGGTGCAGGGCTTCCTCGACCGTACGCCCGAGCACGCCGGCATCGTCACCGGCGGCAAGCGGATCGGCGAGCGCGGTTACTTCCTCGAGCCGACGGTCGTGGCCGGCTTGCGGCAGCGCGACGAGATGGTCCAGGACGAGGTCTTCGGCCCGGTCATCACCGTGCAGCAGTTCGACGACGAGGACCAAGCGGTCCGCTGGGCCAACGACGTCCGGTTCGGTCTGAGCGCGAGCGTCTGGACGCAGAACCACGGGCGCGCGCTGCGGGTCTCCCGGCGGCTCGACTTCGGCGCCGTCTGGATCAACACCCACCTCCCGTTCGTCTCGGAGATGCCGCACGGCGGCTTCGGCCACTCCGGCTACGGCAAAGACCTTTCGATGTACGGGTTCGAGGAGTACACCCGGATCAAGCACGTCATGAGCTACCTAGGCTGACCCCTCTTGGTGAGCCCGCCCCCGCCGTCCCACCCCGCGAAGAAGAGGAACGCCATGACCACCCCCCAGCACAGTGCAGTTCAGGCCCGTCCGGCGGCTCGCGCGGCCGGCGTGCCGGCGATCGAGTTCGTCGGCGTGAACAAGAACTACCTGTCGCACGGCGAGACGGTGCCCGCCGTCAAGCGGACCGACCTGGCGATCGCCCAGGGGGAGTTCTTCTCGCTGCTGGGCCCGTCCGGCTGCGGCAAGACCACGACGATGCGCATGATCGCGGGCTTCGAGGAGCCGACCGCGGGCCAGGTCTTCCTGGACGGCCGGGACGTCACCGCGGTGGCGGCGAACAAGCGCGACGTCAACATGGTGTTCCAGTCGTACGCCCTCTTCCCACATCTCAACACGTACCAGAACGTCGCCTTCGGCCTGGAGCGCAAGAAGGTCGCCAGGACCGAGATCTCCCGCCGGGTGGGCGAGATCCTCGAGATCGTCTCGCTGACCGGCATGGAGAAGCGCGCGCCGAAGGAGATGTCCGGCGGCCAGCAGCAGCGGGTCGCGCTGGCCCGAGCGTTGGTCAACCGGCCGCGGGCGCTGCTGCTCGACGAGCCGCTCGGCGCCCTCGACCTCAAGCTGCGCCAGCAGATGCAGATCGAGCTCAAGCGGATCCAGCGCGAGGTCGGCATCACCTTCGTCTACGTCACCCACGACCAGGGCGAGGCGCTGACGATGTCCGACCGGATCGCGGTGATGAACGCCGGCACGATCGAGCAGCTCGGCTCGCCGCGCGAGATCTACGAGCGGCCGGCGACCCGCTTCGTGGCCGGCTTCATCGGCACGTCGAACATTGTGGACGGTCACGTGGATCGGGTCGAGGGCGGGCTGGCCCTGCTCAGCTACACCTCCCAGGACCGGGTGGTCGTGCCGGTCTCGCTGTCGGTCCGCCCGGGCGACAAGCTCGAGGTGTCGATCCGTCCCGAGAAGGTCGATCTGCACCGGGGCGTGCCGCCGGTCAAAGCCACCGGCGGGAGCGTTCTCTCCGGCACGGTAACGGAGGTTGTATATCACGGAACGTCAACAAATTACACCGTAGCCACGGCGGCGGGCGCGGACTTTACTGTCTTCGATCAAAACGCTTCGAACGCCGACGATCTTGCGGATCGCGGCGACCGGGTCTACCTCACGTGGGCCCCCCAGCACTCATATCTGATCGGAGTCTGAATGTCCGCGTCGTATATTCCCGACCCCTCTCTGCTCCGCGGCCTGACCCAGCGCCGCTTCGGCCGCCGGGACGCGTTCCGGCTCTCCGGCCTCGCCGGGATGGGCGCCGTGCTGGCCGCCTGCGGCGTGCAGGGCCAGGGCACCCAGGCGCCGGTGAACGTCGAGCCCGATGCCGTGGCCAAGTTCTGGGACGGCAAAGTCAAGAACGGCAAGCTGGACTTCGCCAACTGGCCGCTCTATATGGACCCGAAGCGACCCGAGCTCAAGAAGTTCACGGCCGCGACCGGCATCAAGGTCAACTACCAGGAAGTCATCCAGGAGATGGGTCCCTGGTTCGCCAAGGTGCAGCCGCAGCTCTCGGCCGGCCAGTCCATCGGGTACGACCTGATGGTCATCACCAACAGCTTCCAGTTCACGCAGTTCCGCGACTCGGGCTTCCTGGCCCCGCTCGACCACTCGAAGCTGCCGAACTTCGCCAAGAACGCCGGCGCCGCCTACAAGAAGGAGGCCTTCGACCCGGGCAACGCCTACAGCATCCCGTGGACCTCCGGCATGACCGGCATCGCGTACGACATCAAGAAGACCGGCCGGGTCATCGACAGCCTCGAGGACCTCTGGGACCCGAAGTTCAAGGGCAAGGTCGGCATGTTCTCCGACATCCAGGAGCTCGGGAACTTCGGCCTGCTGGCGGTCGGCGTCGACCCGGCCAAGTCCACCGAGGAGGACTGGGAGAAGGCCGCGGCTCACCTCAAGAAGCAGAAGACCTCGGGCGTCCTGCGCAACTACTACGACCAGAGCTACGTCGAGGCGCTCGGCAGCGGCGAGGTCTGGCTGACCCAGGCCTGGTCGGGTGACATCTACCAGAAGAACATCTCCGACGGTACGGATTTCCGGTTCGTGACCCCGAAGGAGGGCGGCACGATCTGGACCGACAACATGACGATCCCGATCACCGCGAAGAACCCGGTCGACGCCGCCATGATGATGGACTTCTTCTACGAGGTCGGCAATGCGGCGACACTCGCGGAGTACATCAGCTACGTCTGCCCGGTCCCGCAGGCGCAGCCGCAGATCCGCAAGGACGCGGCCAAGCTGACCGGCGACGAGAAGAGCGCGATGCTCGACCTCGCGGACAGCAAGCTCGTCTTCCCGACCGCCGCGGAGTACGCGAAGCTGCACTACTACGTGTCGTTCGAGGCGCAGTCCGAGCAGCAGCAGTTCCAGAAGACATTCGAACCTATCGTGCTGGGATGACATGAGCCGCGTCAAACGACAGATCGCCCCGTACCTGCTGGTTCTGCCCGGCAGTGTCTGGTTGCTGATCTTCTTCGCGGTGCCGATGATCGCGATGTTGTCGCTCTCCCTCCAGGAGGGCGACATCGTCCACGGCTACCGCTTCACCGGGCACTGGCAGAACTACACCGAGGCGATCTCGTCGTACCAGACGCAGATCTTCCGGTCGCTGCTCTACGGCGCGATCACCACGATCGTCCTGATCGTGCTGGCCTTCCCGGTGGCGTACTGGATCGCCTTCTCCGGCGGGCGGCGCAAGTCGACGTACCTCTTCCTGGTCCTGTTGCCGTTCTTCGTCTCGTTCGTGCTCCGGACGATCTCGTGGCGGCAGATCCTGACCGACGAGGGGCCGCTGCTGCATCCGCTGCGCGAGGCCGGCCTGATCTCGGCGTCGTTCCACATCCTCGGCACGCCGTTCGCGGTGATCGCCGGGCTGGCCTACAACTTCCTGCCGTTCATGGTGCTGCCGATCTATGTGGCGCTGGAACGCATCGATCCGCGGGTGGTCGAGGCGGCCCGGGACCTGTACGCCAACCCGGCCGTCACGTTCCGCCGGGTGATTTTCCCGTTGGCCCTGCCCGGGGTCTTCGCCGGCGTGCTGATGACGTTCGTGCCGGCCAGCTCCGACTTCGTCAATTCCGAGGTGCTGGGCAGCTCCGAGACCACGATGATCGGACAGGTCATCCAGGCGCAGTTCCTCGACAACTCCGACTACCCGACGGCCTCGGCACTCTCGTTCGTGCTGATGCTCGTCCTGTTGATCGGTGTCTTCTCGTACGCCCGGATCCTCGGCACCGAGGACGTCATGAAGGTGGCCGCGCGATGACGACGACCCTTCAACGTCCCCAGCAGGTCGACGCCGAGGACGCGGCCCGGATCAAGCCCAGGCGCCGGCTCACCGGCGGTGGCATGCTCCACGCGTACACCTGGTTGATCATCGGTTGGCTCGTCGTGCCGATCGCCGTGATGATCGCGTTCGGCTTCAACGACACCCCGGGCCGTTACAACCAGTCCTGGGAGGGCTTCACCTTCAAGTGGTACGGGCGGCTCTTCGAATACCCCGACCTCACCAGCGCGCTCCTCACCTCGATCCTCATCGCGATCATCGCCAGCCTGGTCTCCGGTGCGCTCGGCACCGGCATCGGCTACGCGCTGGGTCGCTACCGCTTCGCCGGCTCCGGCTCGCTCAACCTGGTCATGTTCGCCACGATGTCGTCACCCGAGCTGATCATGGGCGCGTCGCTGCTCAGCCTCTTCGTCTCGGCCGGTACCGGCCTCGGCCCGGTGACGATCACGATCGCGCACATCATGTTCTCGATCTCGTTCGTCGCCGTCGTCGTGCGGGCCCGGGTCATCACCCTCGACCGCTCGATCGAGGAGGCCGCGGCCGACCTGGGCGCGAACCCGTGGACCACGTTCTGGAAGGTCACCTTCCCGATCATCCTGCCCGCCGTCTTCTCCGGTGTGCTGCTGGCGTTCGCACTCTCCATCGACGACTTCATCGTCACCGCCTTCACCGCGGGCACCACCAAGACGTTCCCGATCTGGATCTGGGGCGCCACCCGCGTCGGCATCCCGCCGCAGGTCAACGTCATGGGCACGCTCATCTTCGCGATCGGTGTCCTGGGCGCGCTGATCGCCAACATCCGCTCACGGCAGACCAAGCGAGCCGGATAACCCGTGACGTCGTCTGCTCTGCGGGACGCACGCCCCGAGCCGTACTGGCTCAGCCAGACGGGGGCCCCGGACCCGGCCGCCCCGCTCGACGGGCTGGACACGGCCGATCTGGCGGTCGTCGGCGCCGGGTACAGCGGGCTGTGGACAGCGTTGCTGGCCAAGGAACGCGACCCGGGCCGCGACGTGGTGGTGATCGAGGCGGGCACGGCCGGCTGGGCGGCGTCGGGCCGCAACGGCGGGTTCTGCGCGGCGTCGCTGACGCACGGCTTCGACAACGGGATGACCCGCTTCCCGGACGAGATCTCCGTGCTGGAACGCCTCGGACGGGCCAACCTGGACGAGATCGGTGAAACGGTCGCGCGCTACGGCATCGAGTGCGACTTCGCGCGGGTCGGCGAGCTGAGCGTGGCGACGTCCGAGTGGCAGTGGCGCGGGCTTCGCGAGGGTTACGCGGCCGCGGCGGCTCGCGGCAACGACGTGGTCCTGCTCGACCAGGATGCCGTCCGGGGTGAGGTCGACTCACCCACGTACATCGGTGGGGTGTGGAACCGCGACGGCTGCGCGATGGTCGACCCGGCCCGGCTCGTGTGGGGATTGCGGGCGGCGTGTCTGTCGCTGGGGGTGCGCTTCTACGAGCAGTCGCCGGTCTCGCGCCTCTCGACGTCCGGGGCCGGGCTGCGCCTGCACACGTGGCGCGGGCGCGTCGACGCCGGCCAGGTGGCGCTGGCGACCGGGGCGCACGGCAAGCTGCTGCGGCGGCTGGGGCATTACGTGGTGCCGGTCTACGACTACGTGCTGATGACCGAGCCGCTGACTCCCGTGCAACTTAAGTCGATCGGCTGGCGCAACCGGCAGGGTGTCGGCGACTCGGCGAACCAGTTCCATTACTACCGGCTCACCGCGGACAACCGGATCCTGTGGGGCGGGTACGACGCCGTCTACTACAACGGCGGCCGGATCGAGCCCGAACAGGACCAGCGGCCGGCGACTTTCGAGGTGCTGGCGGCCCACTTCTTCGCGACGTTCCCGCAGTTGGCCGAGGTGCGCTTCAGCCACAAGTGGGGCGGCGTGATCGACACGTGCAGCCGTTTCAGCGGCTTCTTCGGCACGGCCCACGGCGGCAAACTGGCGTACGCGGTGGGCTACACGGGGTTGGGCGTGGGCGCGACCCGTTTTGGCGCGAACGTGATGCTCGACCTGCTGTCCGGGTCGCGGACGGAGCGCACGTCGCTTCAGCTGGTGCGCAGCAGGCCGATGCCGTTCCCGCCCGAGCCGGTGCGCTCCGGCGTCATTCAACTGACCCGCTGGTCGATCGCCCAGGCCGACCGCCACGACGGCCGCCGCAACCTGTGGTTGCGGGCGCTCGACAAGGTCGGTCTGGGCTTCGACTCCTGACGGCCGACTTCCGCGCGACCGCACCCTCATCCGCGGGCGGAGCGGACCCGCGGAGGTAACACGGAAATAGTTGTCTCGCCTCTTGCATGCGACGGAATCAGTGAAATGATCGGTGCCTGAAGCCTGAAGGAGTTGAGTCATGGCCACGTCGGCCGAGTTGCACAAGCGCCGGTCCGCGGTCGTCGCCCGCGGGGTAAGCAGCCTGGTCCCGGCGTATGTGAGCAGCGCCTCCGGCGGCACTATGACCGATGTGGACGGCCGCGAGTGGATCGATTTCGCCGCCGGCATCGCCGTCACCAACGTCGGCAACGCCGCGCCACGGGTGATCGAGGCGGTCAAGGCTCAGGTCGAGCGCTTCACCCACACCTGCTTCATGATCGCGCCGTACGAGCAATATGTCGCGGTCTGCGAGGAGCTCGCGGCGCTCACTCCGGGCGATTTCGCGAAGCGGTCCGCGCTGTTCAACTCCGGCGCCGAGGCCGTCGAGAACGCTGTCAAGATCGCGCGGCACGCCACCGGGCGCCAGGCGGTCGTCGTCTTCGACAACGCCTACCACGGCCGCACCAACCTGACGATGGCGCTCACCGCCAAGGTGATGCCCTACAAGCAGGGCTTCGGCCCGTTCGCCGGCGAGATCTACCGCGTCCCCATGTCCTATCCGCTGCGCGACGGCCGCGGCGGGGCCGACGCCGCGGCGTTCGCGATCGGGCAGATCGAGAAGACGGTGGGCGCGGCCAACGTCGCCGCCGTGCTGATCGAGCCGGTGCAGGGCGAGGGCGGTTTCGTCGTGCCCGCCGAGGGCTTCCTGCCGGCGATCGCGGCCTGGAGCAAGGCGGCCGGCGCGGTCTTCATCGCCGACGAGATCCAGACCGGCTTCTGCCGTACGGGGTCCTGGTTCGCCAGTGACCACGAGGGAATCGAGCCCGACCTGATCACCACGGCCAAGGGCATCGCCGGCGGCCTGCCCCTGGCCGCGGTCACCGGGCGTGCCGAGATCATGGACGCCGTGCACCCCGGCGGCCTCGGCGGCACCTACGGGGGGAACCCGATCGCCTGCGCCGCCGCGCTCGCCTCGATCGAGACGATGCGCGAGCTCGACCTCGCCGCGGCCGCCCGGCACATCGAGGCGGTCGCCCGCCCGCGGCTCGAGGCGCTGACCGCGAAGCACCCGTCGATCGCCGAGGTCCGCGGTCGCGGCGCGATGCTCGCCGTCGAGGTCGTGATACCCGGCGAGGAGGGTGCGGCTGGCCCGGCCCCCGACCCCGTCCTGACCGCCGCGGTGGCCAAGGCGGCGCACGAGCTGGGTCTGCTGCTTCTCACCTGCGGCACCTACGGAAACGTCATTCGCCTGCTGCCGCCGTTGATCATCTCGGCCGAGGAGCTCGATCGCGGCCTCACGCTGCTCGAGCAGGCCTTCTCCGCCGTTTCGTAAATTCTGAACTCGGGAGCCCCCTTTGAGCGACCTCCAGTCACCCGACTACGAAAAGCTGTCCGGTGCCGCCCGCGACCACCTGTGGATGCACTTCACCCGCCTCTCGTCCTACCAGAAGGCGGACGTGCCGATGATCGTGCGCGGTGACGGATGCTACATCTGGGACTCCACCGGTCGCCGCTACCTCGACGGCCTTTCCGCCTTGTTCGTCGTGCAGACCGGCCACGGCCGGCAGGAGCTCGCCGAGGCCGCCGCCAAGCAGGCCGGCGAGCTGGCGTACTTCCCGATCTGGTCGTACGCCCACCCCAAGGCGGCCGAGCTGGCCGCCCGCCTCGCCGAGCTGACCCCCGGCGACCTGAACCGGGTCTTCTTCACCACCGGCGGCTCCGAGGCCGTCGAGTCGGCGTGGAAGCTCGCCCGATCGTACTTCAAGCGGATCGGCAAGCCCACCAAGACCAAGGCGCTGTCCCGCTCGATCGCCTACCACGGCACCTCGATGGGCGCCCTGTCGATCACCGGCATCCCCGCGCTCAAGCAAGACTTCGAGCCGCTGGTGCCCTCGACGTTCCGGGTGCCGAACACCAACTACTACCGCCGCCCCGACGAGAACATGTCGCTCGAGGAGTTCGGTGTCTGGGCCGCCGACCGCATCGCCGAGGCGATCGAGTTCGAGGGCCCCGACACGGTCGCCGCGGTCTTCCTCGAGCCGGTGCAGAACGCCGGCGGCTGCTTCCCGCCGCCGCCCGGCTACTTCCAGCGCGTCCGCGAGATCTGCGACCGGTACGACGTGCTGCTCGTCTCCGACGACGTGATCTCCGGCTTCGGCCGGCTCGGCGAATACTTCGGCGGTCAGAAGTACGGATACACGCCCGACATCATCACCGTGGCGAAGGGGCTGACCAGCGGGTACGTTCCGCTCGGTGCGATGATCGCCGCGGACAAGCTGGCCGAGCCGTTCCTGCACGGCACCAACTGGTTCGCCCACGGCATCACCTACGGCGGGCACCCGGTGGGCTCGGCGGTGGCACTGGCCAACCTCGACATCATGGAGCGGGAGAACCTCAACGGGCACGTCCGCGACAACAGCGCCCTGTTCCGGTCGTACCTTGAACGCCTGAACGACCTCCCGATCGTCGGCGACGTGCGCGGCGACGGCTACTTCTTCGGCCTCGAACTGGTCAAGGACAAGGCCACCAAGGAGACGTTCGACGAGGAGGAGTCGGAGCGCCTGCTGCGCGGCTTCCTCTCGCACGCCCTGTTCGACGCGGGCCTCTACTGCCGGGCCGACGATCGCGGCGACCCGGTCATCCAGCTCGCGCCGCCGCTGATCGCGGGCGAGGCCCAGTTCGCCGAGATCGAGCAGATCCTGCGCGCGGTCCTGACCGAGGCGTCCAACCGGCTGTGACGGCGACCGTGAACGGGATCTTTGACCTGTCCGGGAAGCCGCCGCTCGACCCCGGGCGCCGCACGGTCCAAGGCGGACAAAGTTCAACGTAGTGATGATCATCTCTGCGACTGATCCCTGACGGCGGACGGTGGGTCGAGCGCGGTCGAATACCGGGGTTTCCGGGCGCCCCGCCCGATCATCGCCGGAAGGAACTGCCGTCGTGACGATCGATGATGATCTGCTCCTGCTGCGCGCCTATGAGCCGGTGGCCCGCTTCACGAAGGGCGAGTATTTCTATCCGGTGTCGGCGGAGCGGTACGTCGAGAAGGCGACTCTCTGGCGAAGCGAGCCCGGCACGAGCCCGGTCGAGCAGGTGCCGGCCGGCGGCCTGACCGTCCCGGCGCTGGCCGTGGCCGGGGGTGCCGAGCAGGGTTTGGGGCTGTCGCTCTCCGGGATCGGCGACGCGGGCGGCAAGCTCGGGGCGGCCCACATCCCGCTGCGGCAGCGTCCACCCGGCCTGCGCAGGTCGAGCCGGCTGGCCTCGGTGGGCATGGCCGCCCGGTTGGTCGACGCGGCCAACCGGGCGTCACTGCTGTTCCGCGGGAGCGTCCCCGGCGGCAGCGCGGCGCGGTCCTTCCTGCTCCAGCGTGATCACCTGGAGCCGGAGCGGCCTACCTACTACGGGCGGGTGCTGCGCGACGGCCCCTGGATCGTGTGCCAGTACTGGAACTTCTACTGCTTCAATAACTGGCGGTCGGCGTTCGGCGGGGTCAACGAGCACGAGGCCGACTGGGAGCAGGTGACGGTCTACCTCGACGGCACCGGGGTCACCGGCGTCGACGGGCTGCCGCCGGCCCGCTGGGTGGTCTTCTCGGCGCACGACGAGACCGGCGACGACCTGCGGCGGCGCTGGGACGACCCGGATCTGGCCCTCGTGGAAGGCCGGCACCCGGTGGTCTTCGTCGGCGCGGGTTCACACTCGGGCGCCTACCTGCCGGGGGACTATCTGATCACCGTGCGCCCGCCGAAGCTGGGCGGACTGGTCGCCGCTCTCCGCTGGACGGCACGGCTCTTCGCGCCGTGGGTGGCGAAGAGCGGCGAGGCCGTCGGGATCCCGTACGTCGACTACGCCCGCGGTGACGGCCGGGCGGTCGGGCCGGGCATGCCGGAGCAGTGGCACCCGGTCGTCATCGACGAGCAGACCGATTGGGTGCGCGGATACCGCGGGCTCTGGGGGCACGACACGCGGGACCGCCTCGGGGGCGAGCGCGGTCCGGCCGGGCCCCGGTACGAGCGCGACGGCCGGGTCCGGCGGTCGTGGGCCGATCCGGTCGGCTGGGCGGGGCTGGCGAAGGTCGCGCCGAACCTCGGCGTCGAACGTGCCCTGGTGGAGATCCGCTCGCAGGAGAACGCGGAGAAGCTCAAGGCGCTCGACGAGGAGATCGTGAACCTGCGCAACGACCTCGTGCTCGCGGCCGCCGGGCTGCCGGTCGCCTCGCCCGAGGTGCGGCACCTCAACGACCGGGAGGAGGAACTGCTCAAGCTGCGGATGGAGCGGACCCGGCTCGCCGACGAGCAGGCCCGGACAGTCGTCTCCAGCACCGAGCCGCAGCACCCGCACGCTCACCTGCTGCACCGGCGGCTGCCGATGCAGGCGGCGACCGGTATGCGGGGCCGGCTGATGTCGTGGTGGGCGGTGCTCAGCACGCCGCTGATCCTGTGGGCGGTCGGCGCGGCGGTCTCGCCGATCGGCGAGACGGCCACGTACACGGCGATCGTCTGGCTCCTGCTCGTGCTCTGCGCCGAGGGCCTGGTCCGCGGAAAGTTCCTCGCCCTGCTGCTGCGCCTGCTGCTGGCCGCGGTCGTGGCCGGTCTCGTTGTCGTGGTGTGGACGGACGGCCGCTACGTCGTGGCGTTCACGCTGTTCGGAGCGGCCGTGCTGGTGCTGCTGACGAACCTCCGGGAGACGTTGCGCCGCTGATCAGGCCGTCGCCTCCCGTGCTCCGGGCGCTCCGGCCAGAACCACGGCGGCCCCGACCACGGCGACGATGGCGAGGACCGCGGCCGGGGCCCACCCGGCCCGGACCTCGTCGCCCAGCAGCGGGATCGCTACCGCGGCCGGCACGACCACCTCGACCGACCAGGTCAGGGCGGTGACCGAGGCGACCGATCCGCGCTGCAGCGCCGCCGCGTACGCGACCGTCCCGGCGATCCCGCTGCAGACGACCACCCAGACCAGCGGTTCGGCCAAGGTCGCGACCAAGGGCGTACGGATCGAGACGCCCCGGGCGGCCAGCGCGGTCATCGAATAGGCCAGGCCGGCCAGCACGGCCAGCACCAGCCCGTGGGCATCGGTGCGTGCGGCCGGCAGCACGGCGACCCCGGTCGCCACCACCACGACGCCCCCGGCCACCGTCAGCGCGGTCTCGGTGGCCTGCGACAACACCGGTGCGGGCTGTTCCTGGCCGCAGATCGCGAGGACCGCCAGCGCGCCGATCAGTACCGCGACGGCCAGGAGGTCCCGCCGGCGCGGGCGGATGTGCAGGACCGCCGCGGCCAGCAGCACGGTCAGCCCGAGCGAGCCGGCCAGCACCGCCTGCACGACATAGACCGGCAGGCCACGGAGCGCCAGCAGCGACAGGATCCAGGCGACCCCGTCGGCGGTCAGCCCGGCGAGATAGACCGGTGACGTCGCGAGCGACCCCAGGGAACCCGGACGGCGGACCGCCGCGGCCTGCAGGACCGACCCGATGGCGTACGCGGCCGCGGCCGCCACGGCGAAGGCGAGGTTCACGGCGTCGCGGCGGGGCGGCGCAGGACGCGGCCGATGCCGGGCAGCTCCGTGACACCCTCGGCGTCGGCGATGGCCAGGCTCTGCGCGGCCGCCGAGTCGAGCGCGTCGAGGATGACGAAGCGGGCACGCCACTCCGGGTCGTACTTGGCGTTGAACTTCCACAGCGACTCGATCTGCGCCTTGCCGGAGAGCGCGTGCAGCGCGCGCCGGGACACCTCGGCGAGACGCCCCGAGCGTTCCCCGGCGACGATCTCCCGCATCACGGCGAAGTTGAGGCCGAGCCCGCGCATCCCCTGGGTGGCCAGGTGCTCGGCGGTGGAGACGATGAGGTAGTCGGTCAGGCCGTTGGGCACGCCCGCCTCGGTGCTGCGGCGCATCACGTCCAGGGAGAAACCGTCGATGTCGGTGGCCGGCACCCACTGGATGAACCCGGCGGGGCGGCCGTCGGCGAACCGCGCCACCGACAGCAGCAGGCCGGTGTCGGCCGGGTCGAACATGCGGGACAGCGTCATCGAGTAGCCGCGCTCGACCGCGCCCTGCCGGCTCTCGCCCGAGATCGCGAGCAGGTCGGCCGACTCCTCCGGCGTCATCGCGGACGGGTCGTGGAAGGTCACCTCGATGCCGGTCTTGCGGACCCGGTTCACCGCGCCGCGCAAGGCCTTCATCTGCTTGCCCTGCAGCGAGAAGCCGGGGCAGTCGAGGATCGCCTCGTCGCCCAGGTAGACCGGGTGCAGCCGGGCGGCCTCGTAGAGCGGCAGCCACGCCTCGCGGGCGCCGATGATCGCCACCGCCCAGCCGTGCTCCTCGACGAACGTCAGGAACTCGGAGAGCAGCGCCCCCCGGGTGGCCGGCGGCCCGATCGGAT
>DASRYP010000741.1:0-3486 GCA_035687165.1 Actinoplanes sp.
GATAGGGCCTCTACCGGGGCGGTGCGGGGCCAGGGCGGTGCGGGGCCGGGCCGGGCGGCGCGGGTCGTCGGGCGGCTGAGTCAGGCCGCCGGCTCGATCCGCGACTCGGTCAGGGCAGCAGCGTGCCGGTGACCGCGGCGACGAAGTCCTCCGGCTGCTCCAGATGGGCGAAGTGGCCGCTGTGGTCGAACTCCACCAGCCGCGCTTCGGGCAGACCCTCGTCGAGGAGTTTGGCCCAGGGCGGACCGCAGATGAAGTCGTACCGGCCGACCAGGACGACCGCCGGGACGGTGATCTCGCCGAGCCGGTCACGCACATCGAACGGCACCGGGTCCTGGGCGTTGGCCGGACCGGCCCAGATCCGGATGCCCGCGACGAACGGCGCGAACTCGTCGCGTCGGTCCCAGAAGTCGGCGAAGTAGACCGGGACGGCGGCCCGCAGCGCGTCGGTGAGCTCGGCGTCGGTGGTGGCGCCGCCCAGCGCCTGGAACGCGGCCGGGATCGTCGCGGCCTCGGGCACGTCCGGAAAGCGATCCGGGTACGCGGCCAGCTGCGCCATCGCGGACCCCCAGAAGTCGGCGCCGGCCACCGGGGACGTGTCGTAGAGCGCCAGCCCGGACACCCGGTCGGGGTGCTCGAGCGCGTACTGCTGGGCGACGAATCCGCCGTACGAATGGCCGAGGATCTTGACGGTCGGCTCGCCGAGGTGCTCGACGACGGCGTGCAGGAGACGGACGTACGTCGCCATCCGGTAGTCGTCGAGACGCCCGGAGTCGCCGGTGCCGACCGGCTCGAGGTGCACCATCGTGAAGTGCTTCTCGAGCCCGGGCGAGCGCAGGTAGGCCCAGTCGATGCCGGGCCCGCCGGAGAGCGCGACACAGACCGGGCCGTCGCCGAAGACGTGGTACACCTGCCGGACGCCATCGATCGTGATCTCGTGGGTTCCCGGGGTGAGGGGGGTGGAACTCATGCCGTTCTCCGATTCCTGTCGTGGAACTTCCGGAACCGGATGCGGTGCCGGCCGGGAAAGTTCGCTCCGTCAGGAACTTTGTGAGGCGTGCAACAGCGTCATCGAGCTGACCCGCCCCTTGTCCAGCTTGTGCAGCCAGACCGCGCCCGGCGGGCAGTGGTCCGGATTGTCCGGCGGGCTGATCAGGTCGGTCTCCCAGATCAGCACGTCGGGGCCGGCGACCACGTTGACGAGCCGCTGCCGGACCCCGGCCTCGAGGTCACAGGCCATCCCGCGGACGGCGGCGTCCGGTCCGCCGATCACCCGGTCGGTCATCCTCATCTCGGCGTCCGGGTGCCAGAGGTCGCCGACGACGCGGTGGAAGTCACCCCGCATGGCCGTGCCGAGCGCGTCCTCGGCCTGCCGCCGGTACGCCGACGCGAGCTTCCCGGCGTCGGCGTGCGCGGCCTCGGCACTGACCCGCAGCCCCTCGGCCAGGGTCCGGCGGCCGTGGCTGAGGCGGCTGCGCACGGTGCCCACGGGAATCCCGCAGATCGCCGCGATCCGCTCGTACGACGTGACGCCGGTGAAGTGACGCAGCAGCATGACCAGCCGGTCAGGCTCGGACAACCCGTCCAGGGCGTGCCACACCCAGTCGCGCAGGGCGGAGCTCTCCAGCACCTCTTCCGGATCCGGTTCGCTGCTGACCGAGTCGAGCCAGGCCGTCTCCATCGGCACGGGCGTGGTCGCGCGCAGCCGGGTCCGGCAGTTGTTGCGCACGATCGCGCGCAGCCAGGCCCCCACCGCCGCAGGGTCGCGCACCTCGCCGATGCGGCGCAGCGCGGTCACCATCGCGTCCTGGACGGCGTCCTCCGCGTCGGCCCCCAACATGCTGAGGGCCACCGCTCGCATACCGGCCTCGTGCCGGGTGAGCAGCAGGCCCAGCGCCGCCGCGTCGCCCGCCTGAGCCGCACGGACAAGGTCGTCGTTCGATCCTTCTGCCACAGCTCCCAAAGTTAGCTCGGGCTCGCCCGCCCCCACCGTGCCGTACCTCTCGCTGAGGCGCCGGTACGGGCGACTGCGCAGGGTGATCGCCGTCGCGATCAAGCGGTTCAGGTCCACCGGCCGCGGGTGGCGGATTGTCCTTGCTGCGGGGCGGCGGTCCGCGGTCTACGTCTGCTCTCCTAGAAGCGCCTGACCCAGCGGCGTGATGGTGTGCACGACCGCCTTGCCGGCTCGGCTGGTGTAGATCAGGCGGGCCTCGCGCAGGACCGCGGTGTGCTGGCTGACCGAGGCGGCGCTGACCCCGACGCGGCGGGCGAGCTCGGAGGTGGTGCGGCCGTCGCCGAGCGACTCGAGCAGCGACGTCCGGGTGCGGCCGATCAGCGCGGCCACCGAGGCGCCGTCGGCGGGTCGGACGCCCGGGGGGCGCAGGGTGAGGTCGTGCTCGATCGGATAGACCAGCACCGGCGGCAGGGCAGGGTCGTGCAGCGTGTCGGGGCTGCCCCAGGACAGGAAGGACGGCAGCAGCACCAGACCGCGCCCCTCGAGGTCGAGCGTCTGTTCGAACGGGACGTCGACCTCGAGGACCGGCGGCGCCCAGCGCATCATCGGGCGGAAGCTGTCGAGCAGGCCCTCGGCCCCCTGGTCGAGCAGCACGCGGGCACGGCGGGACCGCTCGGCCTCGATGTGCGCGCGGGCCTCGCCCCAGAACGGGCCGATCGAGCTCTCGTACTGCGACTGCAGGGCGTCGGCGATCCGGCCGACGATCTCGGTGTCGCCCGCTGCCAGCCGGCTCATCCAGGACGGCCTGGGGCCCGCGTGCCGCACCAGTTCCTCGAGTTCGTCACGCAGCCGGGCGGCCGGTGTGGACCGGAACGCCTCGAGGGCGGCCGCCAGCCCGACCGAGCCCTCGGCCGGGGTGAGGAAGTCGGGATAGTACGCACCGCGGACCAGCGGAAGCAGCAGTTCCAGGTCTTCGCGGCGGCTCGCCTTGAGGGCGTGTTCGCGCCAGCGACCGTAGATCAGCTCGGGGCCCGGGCGGCGCAGACGCCACACGCCGAAGATCGTTTCCCACAGCGGATCGGGTTCACCCGCGATCCGCACGCGGCCGATGTCCTCCGGCGTGAAGTGGATGCGCAACACGTCGGCCCCCCATTGCCGTTCAGCAAGCAATCACGGCAGGAGTCTATCCGGGGAGCATTGCCGTCCGAAATTCGGTACACGACAAAGGTCCGTATGGCCCGTTTGGCCGTACGGAGGAGAGGGTGTCGCCACGAGCAGGCCGACGAATCCAGCAATCTCGGATATACACCCCCGTTAACGGCATATCCGTTTTGAGAAGCTCCGCCGGCCCGACTCGCGGCCGGCCCATCGAGACGACGATCTCTGCCGGCCACCGGCGGCGACAAGACGTTTCATGCGTCCCTGAAACGTTGCACCGGGATTCATCCGAACGGACGACTCATTATTGGCGATCGCACCGAACTAGACATTACCGAAAAATGCTGAGGCTGCGGTACGGCTGCGGCACGACG
>DASRYP010000742.1:0-2973 GCA_035687165.1 Actinoplanes sp.
GCTGGCCGCCCTGAAGACCCCGTTCCGCCCGCACGGCAAGGTGACCGCAGGCAACGCCGCCGGCCTCAACGACGGCGCCACGGCCTGCCTCCTCACGGCCGCCGACGTGGCCGAGGAGCTGGGCCTGCCGGTCGCGATGCGGATGGTCTCCTACGGCTTCGTCGGCGTCGAGCCCGAGGTGATGGGTTACGGCCCGATCCCCTCGACCGAGAAGGCGCTGAAGAAGGCCGGCCTCACGATCGACGACATCGGCCTGTTCGAGCTGAACGAGGCGTTCGCGATCCAGGTGCTGGCCTTCCTCGACCACTACGGCATCGCCGACGACGACCCGCGGGTCAACCCGTGGGGCGGCGCGATCGCCATCGGCCACCCGCTCGCCTCCTCCGGCATCCGCCTGATGACGCAGCTCGCACGGCACTTCGCCGAGCACCCCGAGGTCCGCTACGGCCTCACCGCCATGTGCATCGGCATCGGCATGGGCGGCACCGTGATCTGGGAGAACCCGCAGTGGGAGGCGAAGTGATCCAGCATCCGAACGAGGTCGTCACCAAGGCCCTCGTCCGTCTCGTTCAGGTCCCCGGGGTCGACCGGCCCGCCGCGTTGATCACGCTGGACAACGGGTTCGACCACACGAAGCCGAACAGCTTCGGGCCCGATGGCCTGGCGTCGCTGGATGCCGCGATCACCACCGCGACCGAGGCGGATCCGGCGTTCATCGCGATCACCGGCAAGCCGTACATCTTCTGCGTCGGGGCCGACATCACCGGCATTCCGTTCCTGACGTCGCGCGAGCAGGCGATCGAGCTGGGCGAGTTGGGCCACCGCGTTTTCGCTCGGCTGAAAGATTCGACTATTCCGACTTTTGCCTTTATCAACGGCGCGGCCCTCGGCGGCGGCCTCGAGGTGGCGCTGCACTGCCACTTCCGGACCGTCTCCGGCGGCGCGACGGCGCTCGGCCTGCCCGAGGTCGCGATCGGCCTGGTGCCGGGCTGGGGCGGCTCGCAACTGCTGCCCAACCTGATCGGCGCGCCGGGCGCGGCCCAGGTCATCCTGCAGAACCCGCTGACCCAGAAGGTGCTGCGCCCCAAGCAGGCGGTCGAGCTCGGCGTGGCCGACCAGCTCTTCGAACCGGCCGACTTCCTCGAACGCTCGCTCGAGTGGGCGGCCGCCGTGGTCCGGGGCGACCGCACGGTCCAGCGGCCCGAGGTCGACCGGGACATGTGGGAGGGCGTGCTCTTCTTCGCCAAGCAGCAGCTCGACGAGAAGCTGCACGGCGCGGTCCCGTCGGCCAACAAGGCCCTGGAACTGCTGGCGCTGGCTAAAGAGGCATCCTTCGAGGACGGCACCGCCGCCGAGACCGAGGCGCTCGCCGACCTGATCATGGGAGACGAGTCCAGGGCCAGCCTGTACGCGTTCGACCTGGTCCAGCGCCGGGCCAAGCGCCCGGTCGGCGTGCCCGACAAGTCGCTCGCCCGCAAGGTCACCAAGGTCGGCATCGTCGGCGCCGGCCTGATGGCGTCCCAGCTCGCGCTGCTGTTCGCGCGTCGCCTGCAGGTGCCGGTCGTGCTCACCGACCTCGACCAGACCCGGGTCGACAAGGGCGTGCAATACGTGACCGACCAGATCGACAAGCTGGTCGCCAAGCGCCGCCTCGACGAGGGCACCGCCGCCAAGCTGCGGGGCCTGGTCAGCGGCTCGGTCGACAAATCGGTCTTCGCCGACGCCGACTTCGTGATCGAGGCCGTCTTCGAGAACCTCGACCTCAAAAAGCAGATCTGGGCCGAGGTCGAGAAGATCGTGACGCCGGAGGCCGTCCTCGCGACGAACACCAGCTCGCTCTCGGTGACCGCGATGGCCGCCGACCTCGAGCACCCCGAGCGGCTGGTCGGCTTCCACTTCTTCAACCCGGTCGCCGTCCTGCCGCTCCTCGAGATCATCAAGGGCGAGCGGACCGACGACGCCACCCTGGCCACGGCCTTCGCCGTGAGCAAGGAGCTGAAGAAGTCGTCGGTGCTGGTCAAGGACGCCCCGGCGTTCGTGGTCAACCGCCTGCTGACCCGCGTGACCAGCGAGATCTTCCAGGCCATCGACGCCGGCACTCCGCTCGACGTGGTGAACGAGTCGATGGACCCGCTGGGCCTGCCGATGCGCCCGATCGCGCTGCTGCAGCTCGTCGGCCCCGCGGTGGCCTATCACGTCGGCGAGACGCTGCACCGGGCGTTCCCCGACCGGTTCGCCGAGTCCGAGAACCTCAAGAAGATCGCCGACGCCGGCCTGCCTGTGCTGGTCGACGACGAGATCAACCCCGCGGTGGCCAAGCTGGTGGCCGGCGGTTCCGAGCCGCTGAGCGCCGACGAGGTACGCCGGAAGGCGCTGGACGCGCTGGCCGAGGAGATCCGGATCATGCTCGACGAGGGCGTGGTCGCCGAGGCGCAGGACATCGACCTATGCATGATCCTCGGCGCGGGCTACCCGTTCCACCTGGGCGGCGTGACGCCGTACCTCGACCGCAGCGGCACCGCCGAGCGGGTCACCGGCAGGCGCTTCCTGCCGCCGGGCGTGGCCAGCCTGCCCGCCTGACAACGGTCCGATAGCCGACGCCCCGCGCCTTGAGGTGCGGGGCGTCGTGGCGTTCGGAGGCATTTGCCCATTTGGCGAGCCCCGAGGCACAGAACAGGGGACGTCCGCGGCCACGAGCTGCCGATAGGCTGCCGCAGTACCCGATTTCTGGAGCTTTCGATGTCGCAGCCCCCATACCCAGGCCAGCCGTATCCCGGCGAGCCCACCTCCGGCCAGCCGAACCAGGGCCAGCCGTCGTTCCCGGGCCAGCCGCCGTATCAGGGGCAGCCTCCCGATCAGGGGCAGTCGCCTTGGCAGCCGCCCTACCCGGGTCAGCCCGCGCCGGAGCCGCCGCCCGCCTACCCGCCGACCTCGGCCTACCAGCCGACGTCCGGTCAGCCCGACTATGCCCAG
>DASRYP010000743.1:0-6074 GCA_035687165.1 Actinoplanes sp.
AAGCGTTCCTTCTCGGAGATCAGGTGGTCGGACGCGAACGCTCCCATGATCGCCTCAGGATCACGCCGGGCAATCACCGCCGCCGCCAGCGCGATCGCCGCGCAGGAATCCCGGGGCGACGGCTCGACCAGCACGTTCGCCTCCGGGATGGTGTCGAGCTGCCGCGCGACGGCCGCCGCGTGGGCCACGCCGGTCACCACGAAGACACGGTCCATCGGCGCCAGCAGGTCGAGTCGTTCCACCGTGGCCTGGAGCAGCGACGCGTCGGTGCCGGTCAGCGGGTGCAGGAACTTCGGGTGGCCGGCGCGGGACAGCGGCCAGAGCCGGGTCCCCGTGCCGCCGGCCAGGACCACTCCGTAGAGTCCGCCGATGTGATCGCTCATGGGCACAGAGTGTAGAGGTCAGACGGCCGCGACTCGTTTCCAGGTTGTGACGTGTACCTCGGCGCTGGAGGCCCACGTGAACTCCTTGGCGCGGTCGAAACCCGCCTTGGCCAACGTCACCCGCCGCGGCTCGTCGTGCAGCAGATCGGCCAGGTCGGCGGCGATGCGGTCGGGGTCCTCGGTCGTGTAGGCCACCGCGTCGCCACCCACCTCGGGCAGGGACAACCGCGGTGTCGTCAGCACCGGCGCCGCGCAGGCCATCGCCTCGAGGATCGGCAGCCCGAAGCCCTCGCCGAAGGACGGATAGCAGGCCACCAGGGCCCCGCCGAGGAAGCCGGGCAGGTCGGCGTAGCGAAGATAGCCGGGGCGCAGCAGCCGCAGGTGGGAAGGCACCTCGGCGACCGCGCGGTCGATCTCGTCGTCGTGCCCCTGGCCGCCGGCGATGACCAGCGCGGGCGGGTGCGGCCAGTCGGCGACCGCCCGGGCCCAGCCGCGGATCAGATTTGGCACGTTCTTGCGCGGCTCCTTCGCGCCCAGGAACGCCACGTAGCCCGAGTCACTGAGGCCGAGGCGGGCACGGACGCGTGCCTTCTCCTCCTCGGTGGGCGCGTGGAACGCCACCTGGTCGACACCGTGGTAGGCCACGTCGATGCGGGTGGGGTCGGCGTCGAGGAGCCGGATGAGCTCGTCGCGGGTGGCCTTGCTCGGCACGATGACCCGCGCGGCGCGGCGCAGCGACGTCTTGATCGCGCTGCGGAAGAACGTCCGCTTGGTGTTGTCGTAGTGCTCGGGCTCGGTGAAGAACGTGGCGTCGTGCACGGTCACCGTCACCGGGCAGCCGGCGCGCAGCGGGCACGTGTAGAAGGGCGAGTGCAGCACCTGGGCGCCGACCTGCTGAGCGAGCAGCGGCAGACCCGTCTGCTCCCACGCCAGCCGGGCGGGCCGGTGCGCGACAGCGGCGGGTCCGGCGATCACCTCGGCCCGGTTGTCGAGCATGCGGCTGTAACGCTCCGCATCCGAACGCTGGGCCACGACGGCCAGGTCGACCCTATCCGGGTCGATCCGTCCGAGGGCGCCGAGCAAGCCGTCGACGTATCGGCCGACGCCTCCTCGGTCGGCGGGGACGCTGGTGGCGTCAACGAGCACTCGCGGGGGGCGACCGGCGGTCACGAGGCAACTCCCAAAGAGGTTGTAATTCAGACCACTGGCAAGCCTACGCCGGGATCGGAGCGTGCACGTGACCGCGACACCGCGTTGCCACAAGCGTTTCCCGGTTCTCATCGCCCGCGCAGGATCAGTCACGCAGCGTGAGTGAATCAAGGGCTCAACTATTGTGGTACCGGTGCAGACCACGATCCCGCAGGTGCTGGCCGCAGCAGTGCGCCGCGACCCGGCCAGTCCGCTCCTGACGTTCTATGACGACCGGAGCGGTGACCGCACCGAGCTGTCCGGCGCGACCCTGGACAACTGGGTGTCGAAGACCGCGAACCTGCTGGTCGACGGCCTGGGCCTGGGCGCGGGCGACACCGCCGCGGTGACGTTGCCGGCACACTGGCAGACCGCGGCGATCCTGCTCGGGGTCCTCGCGGCGGGCGTCGAGGCCGTGCCCGGCGACCCCGAGACCGCCGACGTCCTCTTCACCACGCCCGATCAGACCGCCAGGACCAAGACCCAGGACCGGTACGCGACGGGCCTGCTGCCCTTCGCGATGCCGCTGCGGGAGCTGCCGCCCGGCTTCGCCGACTTCGTGCTGGAGGTACGCCAGCACGGCGACTACTTCCCCGGCCGGCCCGTGACCGCTGACGACCCGGCCCTCGGCGGCCGCACCCACGCCGAGGCGCTGGCCGCCGCGACTGCCCGGGCCGCCGAACTCGGAATCACCCCGGGCGCTCGCGTCCTGATCGACGCCACCACCCACCCCGACCCGATCGACTGGCTCCTGGCCCCCTTGGTCACCGGCGCCTCGACGGTCCTCTGCGCCCACCTCGACCCCGCGAAGGTCACCTCCCGGGCCGAGTCCGAGAAGGTGACCGTCGTCGTCGCCTAGGCGCGTTCGCGTCGTCGCCTAGGCGCGTTCGCGGGCCAGGGCCTCGAAGGCCAGCAGGGATTCCGGGTTGGCGAGCGCGCCCTTGGCCGCGGCGGAGTCGACCGGGGTGCCGGTGAGGATGCGTTTGACCGGGACCTCGAGCTTCTTGGCGGAGAGGGTGCGGGGCACGGCGCGGACGGCGTGGATCTCGTCGGGGACGTGGCGCGGGGAGAGGGCCGCCCGCAACTCGCCCGCGATCCGCTTGCGCAGCAGGTCGTCGAGCTCCAGACCCTCGGCCAGCACGACGAAGAGGAGCAGTTCACCGCTCGGGTTGTCGGCTTTCTCGAGGTGGACCACGACCGAGTCGGCGACCTCGGGGAGGCTCTCGACCACCGAGTAGAACTCCGAGGTGCCGAGCCGGACGCCGCCACGGTTGAGCGTCGCGTCGGAGCGGCCGGTGATCACGCAGGTGCCGTCGGCGCCGATCGTGATCCAGTCGCCGTGCCGCCAGACGCCCGGGAAGTAGTCGAAGTAGGCCTCGCGGTAGCGCTTGCCGTCCGGGTCGTTCCAGAAGCCGACCGGCATGCTCGGCATCGGCGCGGTGATGACCAGCTCGCCGAGCTCGTCGGTGACCGAGCGGCCCGCGGGGTCGTAGGCCTCGACCCGGGCACCCAGGGCCCGGCACGCGATCTTGCCCTCGATCACCGGCAGCAGCGGCACCGAGCCGACGAAGCCGGTGCACACATCCGTGCCCCCGGACAGCGACTGCAGCTGCAGCTGATCACCCACCGCCTCGTAGACCCAGTCGAACCCCTCGGCCGGCAGGGGTGCGCCGGTCGAGCCGATACCCTTGAGCCCGGCCTTGCGCGGGGTGAGGCCGGCCTTGCGACAGGCCATCAGGAACGGCGCGGACGTGCCGAAGTAGGTGATCCCGGCGTCGTCGACCAGATCCCAGAGCGCCGACAGGGTCGGGTGCGCCGGGTTGCCGTCGAACAGGACGATGCCGGCGCCGACGGCGGGACCGCTGACCAGAAAGTTCCACATCATCCAGCCGGTGGTGGTGAACCAGAGGAACCGGTCACCGGGGCCGAGATCGTGGTGCAGGGCCAGCATCTTGAGGTGTTCGAGCAGGATGCCGCCGTGGCCGTGGACGATCGGCTTCGGCAGCCCGGTCGTGCCCGAGCTGTAGAGCACGTAGAGCGGATGGTCGAACGGCACCGACGCGTACGCCATCGGCTCGTCGCCGGTGAGCTGGTCGAAGGTGCCGCCGTCGCCGTCCAGGTAGCCGATCGTGACGACGTGCTCGATCGACGGCAGCGCGGCGGTGATGGCGGCGACCTCCTCGTGACGGTTGACGGGCTTGTCGCCGTAGCGGTAGCCGTCGATGGCGACCAGGATCTTGGGTTCGATCTGCTGCCAGCGGTCGATCACGCTGCGGACGCCGAATTCGGGCGCGCAGGACGAGAACGTCGCGCCGAGGCTGGCCGCCGCGAGCATCAGGACGTATGTCTCGGGGATATTGGGCGCGTAGGCCGCCACCCGGTCGCCGACGCCGACGCCGCGTGCCTTCAGGCCCGCCCGTACCCGCCGCACTTCTTCGCGAAGTCGGGTCTTGGTCAGGTGAATGGGGGCACGGCTCTGCGAGTACGCCAGGACGACCGGCTCGTCGTCGGCCAGGCCCGGCATGCGCAGCACGTGCTCGGCGTAGTTGAGGGTGGCGCCGGGGAACCACTTGGCGCCCGGCATCGACGCGTCGGGCAGCACGGCCGTCGCCGGGGTGTGGGCGATGACCTCGAAGTAGTCCCAGATCGACTGCCAGAACGCGGGCAGGTCGTCGACGGACCACTGCCACAGCGCGGCGTAATTCGGAAAGTCAAGGTCGTGTTCGCGCTTCAGCCAGGACAAGTAGTGGCCGATCCGGGAGGTCTCGAGGACGTCGGCCGGCGGCTGCCACAACACTGTACCCGTCATGGGAACACCTTAACGTTCACTCAGTCTTCTCCTCCTCGGCCCGGGCCCGCTGGATCGCGGCCCGGCGGGACAGCCGGTGTTCCCGCCGAATCAGAGCCTCGCGGAAGCGGCGCTCGTCCTCAACGGTCTCGGGCAACACAGGCGGGACGCTCCGGGGGTGGCCGGACACGTCAACAGCCACAAAGACCAGGTACGCCGTCGCCACGGTGAGCGGTTCGGCGGCCACGACGTCCCAGCGCTCGGCGACGAGCTTGACGCCCACCTCCATCGAGCTCGAGCCGGTCCAGTTCACCTGCGCGTACGCGTGGACGAGATCACCGACCCGGACCGGCTCGACGAAAACAATCTCGTCGATCGCGGCGGTGACGGCTGTGCCGCCGCTGTGCCGAGCCGCCGAGGCGCCGGCCACGTCATCGACGAACTTCATCAGGACGCCGCCGTGCACGGTGCCGTAAAGATTGACATCTACCGCTGTCATGATGCGGCTCAGGGTGACCCGGGAGTAGCTGGTGGGACGGCCGGGGAGCTGCTCATTCATGTGGCGTACGGTACGGCGTCCGTTCGTCCGGTTGACCGTCGGCGGTACGGTTCGACGTGCAGCCGATGAGGCCTATTCACGACCGTGGGACCCGTCTGCGAAGGTCGTGAGTGAGCCTTACGCGTTCGGGGAGAGTCAGCGTGCGCCACATCAGGTCGATCTTGTATACCCTCGTGCTGGCCCCGGCGGTGTGGGTCCTCGCCGCGGTGGGCTTCACCCATGACCTGACCACCCGCGGGCGCGGCGACTTCGCGGTCGAATCGGCGAGCGGGCTGTTGCTGCTGGCGCTGGCCGGGGCGGCGTACGCGATTCTGCTCCTCGCCCCGATCTCGCCCGCGGGGCCGCTGCTCGGGGGGCTGGCGTTTCTGGGCGTGTCGGTGTGGGCGCTGGTCTCGCCGGGAGGTTATGCGGGGGTTTGGCCGTCGGCGGTGGCGAAGGAAGGCTTCGATCTGAGCCGGCCGGGATATGGGCTGGCGGCGATGCTGGCCCTGCCCCTCCTTTGCCTGATGCTGAGCGCTCGGCGGTGGGCCCGGTACGAGCCGCCGGTGCTGCCGCTGATCGGGCAGGTCGGCCGGGCGCGGGGCAAGGCCGTAGTGGCGTCGGCCGATCCGACCGTCGAGATGCGGATCGCGGTGAGCACGCCGCCGCCGGATGCCACCGCGGCCGAACCGACCGTTCTGAACGTTCCCCCGGTCGAAGCCACCGCGGCCGAACCGACCGTGGCGAGCACCACGGCGGAAGGCATCGAGGACGAGGCCACGATCGCGGTGCCGACCCACCGGGACGAGCGGCGAACGGTCATTGTGGTCTCGGCTGACGAGACCACGTCGATGGCGGCGCTCTGCGACGGGCAGGCGTCGACCAAGCAAGCGACAGTCGCTCCTTCGCCCACGGAGCCGGCGGCCCAGGAGCCCGAGCCGGCCGAAGTGGGGACGGCGGGGACGGCGGTGTCGGCGGTGTCGGCGGACGACGCCGCGGAGGTTCTGGCGGAGGCCGAGGCAGTGACCGCCGCGGCCGCCGCCGCGGCCGCGGAGGCCGAAGCGGAGGCGGCGGATGCGGCGGATGCGGCGGATGCGGCGGATGCGGCGGATGAGGCGGATGAAGCGGATGCGGCGGATGCGGCGGATGCGGCGTCGTGGTGGCCGTCGCCGGCGCC
>DASRYP010000744.1:0-4725 GCA_035687165.1 Actinoplanes sp.
CGACATCACGGCTCCCGGGGTCGATATCGTCGCCGCGCGCGCCTCGGGTACGGAGATCGGCCCTCCGGCCACAGATTTCCCCGCCTATTATGCGGCGAGCGACGGCACCTCGATGGC
This sequence comes from Actinoplanes sp., assembly GCA_035687165.1. Lineage (GTDB taxonomy): Bacteria > Actinomycetota > Actinomycetes > Mycobacteriales > Micromonosporaceae > Actinoplanes. The sequence continues at coordinate 118 of DASRYP010000744.1, forward strand.
CGCGCCGCACGTGGCGGGCGCGGCCATCCTGCTCGCTCAGCAACGCCCGACCTGGACGGCCGCCCAGCTCAAGGCAACTCTCATGAGCTCCGCCGCGCCCCAACCGGACGCAGACACGTTCCAGCAGGGCGCGGGCCGGGTCGACGTGGCGCATGCGCTCAGCCAGCGGATCACCACCCAGCCGGCCTCGGTCTCGTTCGGGCAGCAGAAGTGGCCGCACGACGGCGATCAGCGGCACTCCAGGACGGTGACCTATCACAACGAGGGGACCACCGCAGTCACGTTGAGCCTGGCACTGCCCGGCGACACGGCCGGGGTCTACTCGCTCAGCACCAGCACACTGACCGTGACGGCGGGCGGCACGGCTGACGTCACGGTCACCGCCGACACCCTGGGCGACGTACCGGTGGGGATGCGCACGGCCGAGCTCACCGCGACCGACGGCACGGCCTCCGTGGTCACTCCCGTCGGCATCGACAAGGAACCCGAGCGGTACGCGTTGACCCTGAAACACCTCAACCTCGCCGGTCAGCCCGCGATCAACTATCTGACGCAGCTCTTCCAGCCGGACGGCGGGGACTATTTCAATCTGCCGTACGACCCGAGCGGCACGATGACCGTGCGTGTCCCACCGGGGCGTTACACAGTCGGCACGTACCTCGATCCGTCGACCGCCGGTGACGGTGACCTATCCGTCATGATCTTCCGACCGGTCATCGACATCACCGGCGACACCTCGGTCACCTTCGACGCCCGCCAGAGCACCCCGGTCAGCCAGTCGGTCCCCGACCACACGGCGCAAGCGATCGCGGTCGGCATGATGGTGACCACCGTCGTCGACGGCAAGCCGATCGTATACGGCAACTTCGCCTCCGATTTCACCAACGCGCGGGTCGCACGGCTCGGCCAGGCCGTCGTCGGCGAGACCTCGTTCACCGGTGCGGTCAGCAGCACCTGGGTGAAGAAGGGTTCCGGTGAACACGGATACAACAGCCCGTACGCCTACTACCTGAGCCGGATGGTGGCCGGCCACACCTTGCTCGCCGGCTATCGCGAGGACTTCACCGCCGACGGGCTGACCGCAGTCGAACAGGTCACCCACAGCGATACGGTCGGTGTCCGCGCCTATCAAGTGCTGGATTCGAGCACTGCCGACGGTGACTTCATCAACGAGACCCAGACGGAGATGCCTGCTCCCGGTACTCGCGTCAACTACCTGAGCACCGCCGCGGGCATCCGATGGGTCCCGATGACCGCGATCGGGCTGGAGCGGGAGGCCGGTGGTATCCAGGGGATCTACTTCATCGGCGATGCGCACACCTACCAGCCCCGCCAGAGTTCCAGACAGGACTGGGGACGCGCACCGTACGGTACGGAACTGGGCGGCGATTCAACGTTCTTCGTCCGTCAGGGGGCCGGGATGTCCGTCACGATCCCGCCGGTCGGTGACGCGGCGGGGCACCCGGGCCTGGACTACTTCAACCGGGACGTGAGCACCAGCCTCTACCGCGGTGACACCCTGCTCGACCGGGAGGACGGGATGGCCGTGTACGCCGACGGCCTACCGGCCGAGGCGGCGAAGTACACGGTCAAGCAGTCGTCCACCGGGGACGAAGGCGGCCTGGCCACGAAGATCGACGTCGCGATGACCTTCTCCTCGTCGAGTGCCCTGACGACAGTCCCGGTCATCGCGGTCAGGGCCGCGCCGAGGCTGGGCCCGAACAGCGCGGTTCCCGCGGGAAGCAGGGGGACGATCCCGCTGTCGGTGATCGACCAGGCCGGCCGACGGGTCCGGGCAGCCGAGCTGACGGCCCACATCTCCTACGACGACGGCGTGACGTGGCGCAGCATCCCGATCAGATCGGGGGCCGCTGTCGTGAAGTACCCGAGGCGCAGCAAGTTCGTCTCGCTGCGCCTGCACGCGTCGGACGCCTCGGGTAGGTCGTTCGACCAGACCGTCGTGCGGGCATACCGGCTGAGTTGAGCCCCTGTGCTCGGCTTTTAGTTACCGTCGGGGCGGCCGGAGCCGTTCTGGACCGGCGTGGAGCTGAAGTTGTCGGTCCAAGCGGCTTTCGCGCCGGAGTCGCCGATGCGGTAGATGTCGAAGACGGCGAAGCCGGCGATGACGATCGCCAGCACCATGACGATCCGGGTGGCGGTGGTGGACTGCGGTGCCAGGTAGATGCGGCGGCGTTTTGTGGTCGTGCCGGGCGAGCTTCCGGTCGCAGAGATTTCCGCCGGTGCGGTGGCTTCCCGCTGCCGCCACCAGATCACGAGGGCCAGCAGGGCGACCGGGAGGGCGGCCAAGATGGCGGTGTCGCCGAGTTCGGTGTGCTGACGCACCAGCGCGGTGTCGGCGACCCGGCGCTCCAGCCATTCGCCGGCGCCGGTCGTCAAGGGCACCAGGACGAGGACGAATGCGGACAGGATGGCGTTCGGGCCGGCGAAGCGTCGGCGTGCCGTGGGCCAGATCGCCGTCATGACGAGCAGCAGGGCGGCGAGCGGGAGCAGCACCACGATGGCATGCACCAGCAGGATGTGCGCCGGTAGTCCGTTGACGGTACCCATGAAACTCCTTCCGAAGCGGCTGAGGAGGCGACGCGGAGCGGCGGTGCGAGCCGACTGGATCGACGTCCCGGTGAAGGCTAGGGAGCGAATCTTGGAGTCTTCTCATTTTCCGGCGCAGACGCTGGACCCTGTTCGGTGACGCGGACAGAAGCCTACGCTCGGGGTGCGTCCGTCGTCGGCGCACGAAGGGCGTTGTCATGGCCGGTTCTCTGGTGGAGACCAAGTTCTACCTCCCTCGGATCCCGCGCGGCCTGATCGCCCGGGAGAGGCTGGCCGAGCGGCTCGACCGCGGTGCCGAGTCGCGTCTGACACTCGTCTCGGCACCGGCCGGCTTCGGCAAGACGACGATGCTGGCCGACTGGCTGGCCGGCGCGAAAACACGGGTGGCGTGGGTGTCTCTCGAGGAGAACGACCGGCAACCGGCGTCCTTCTGGAGCTATGTGATCGAAGCGCTGGACCGGGTCGTACCGGGCGTCGGGGTCGGTGCGCTCCCGCTGCTGCAGGCGGCCCGGCCGCCGATCGAGGCATTGCTCACCACCGTGATCAACGAGCTCAGTGCCGGGCCGGACGACGTGCACCTGGTGCTTGACGACTATCACCTCGCCGACGGACCCGAGATCGAGGCGGGCATGGCGTTTCTGCTGGCCCGCCTCCCGCCGCAGGTGCACCTGGTGATCAGCACCCGGGCCGACCCGGGCCTGCCGCTGGCCCGGCTGCGGGCGCGTGGCGAGCTGGTCGAGGTCCGGGCGGCCGACCTGCGCTTCACGTTGGGCGAGGTCACGGCGTACCTCCAGGATCTTGAACTGGCCGTGAGCGACATCGCCGTGCTGGAGAGCCGGACCGAAGGGTGGATCGCCGCCCTGCAGCTGGCCGCGCTGTCGATGCGCGGGCGCGACGACCAGGCCGGCTTCGTCGCGGGCTTCGCCGGTGACGATCGATACATCGTCGACTACCTCGTCGGAGAGGTTCTCGACCGGCAGCCGGTCGACGTGCGCGAGTTCCTGATCGCCACCTGCGTTCTCGACCGGCTGACCGGGCCGCTCTGCGACGCGGTGACCGGGCAGTCGCACGGCAAGGCGATGCTCGAGGCGCTGGACCGGGGCAACCTGTTCCTGGTTCCGCTCGACGGCAACCGCCGGTGGTACCGCTACCACCATCTCTTCGCCGACGTGCTGCTGACCCGGCTCGCCGATGACCAACCCGACCGGATTCCGCAGCTGCACCGCCGGGCCGCCGGTTGGTACGAGCAGAACGGCGAACCGGCCCTGGCGATCCGCCACGCTCTGGCCGCCGGCGACGTCGAGCGGGCGGCCGGCCTGGTCGAGCTGGCCATCCCGGTGCTGCGCCAGGACCGGCAGGAGGCCACCATCCGGGGCTGGCTCGACGACATTCCGGACGAGGTCGTCCGGGTGCGGCCGGTCCTGGCGATCGGCTTCATCGGGGCGTTGCTGGCCAGAAACGAGTTCACCGACGTCGAGCGCCGTCTGGGCGAGGTGTCGCGACTGCTGGCCGGCGACCGCGCTGCGATGGTGGTCTGTGACGAGAACGAGCTTCCCCGCCTGCCCGGGGCCATCGAGATGTACTACGCCGCGTTCGCGCTGATGCGGGGCGACCCGGTCGCCGTCGCCACCCACTCCCGGCAAGCGATCGACCGCGCGGCGCCCGGCGACCACGTCATCCGGGCAGCGGCGTCGGCGCTGCTCGGCCTCTCCCGGTGGGGCGACGGCGACCTCGAAGCCGCGCACCAGGCCTACTCGGTCAGCGTCGACGGGCTGCGACGGGCCGGCCACCTCTCGGACGTCCTCGGCTGCTCGATCACCCTGGCCGACATCCGGATCGCCCAGGGCCGGCTGCACGAGGCGCTGCACACCTACGAACAGGCGTTGCTCCTCGGCCCGGAGCTGCGCGGGCACGCCGACATGCACGTCGGGATGAGCCGGATCGCGGTCGAGCGCAACGACCTCACTGCCGCGGCCGAGCACCTGCGGCGGGCCGAGGAGTTGGGCGAGCACACGTGGCTACCGCAGAATCCGTACCGGT
>DASRYP010000745.1:0-3342 GCA_035687165.1 Actinoplanes sp.
CGGCGTAGCGGTCGATGAGCGCGTTCAGATCGGTGTCCACAGTGGCGGGCACGGTCGCCAGGTAGCTGGGCTTGCCCTGAGTCTCAGCGGTGCGCGGAGGCAGCGCGCCGACCTTACGCGTGGTGACCTGCCGGATCCGGAAGTTACGGAGGGCGTCCTTGAAATCCTTGCCGCCACTGGTCGTGACCGGCCCGGCCGACGTGCTCGCGGCTGCGGGAACTGCCTGTGCGGGCTCGGCCTTCGCGGTTTTCGGCGCGTGCGACGGGGCTTGCGAGGCATCGTCGGCCGCTGAGAACGGGTGGGCCAGCAGTTCCTGATGGGTCACTTGGGCGAACGAACTCAGTTCGCGCGCTTCGGTCTTGCCGCGATTCTGCTGGATCTCCCGGAAGATCTTGGCGATCTCGGCCTGCCGTACGGCGGAGGGCGATTCGACACTGCGGAAGGCGGAGTCGGCCAGGGCTTGCGCCCAGCTCACCGAGCGGACCGGGCCGGCCTGGGGCGCGATGTCGCTGAGCAGGGTGAGGTCGGCCGGGGTGAGGTAGGGGTGGGTGTCGTCGTCGGAGAGGTCGAGGGCGTCGTTGCCCATGACGCCGGGCTGATCCGTGGAGCGGAAAAGCCGTTCGGACGAGGCGTTGCCCTCCTTCAGGCCGAGGTAGTGCATGACCTCGTGGACGCCGAGGGCGGGATTGTCGCCGGCCCGCCACTGGTGCTGGTGCATGTCGGCGTCGGGGTCGAGGGTGATCTCGACCGGGGGGCGCCGGCCGGGGTCGTCCTGCCAGTCGCGCAGCATCCCGGGCGTCCAGGACGGTGTGTCATAGGTCAGGTTGATGTGAAGCTGGTGCCCGTCGTTGAACGTGTGCCGGCCGTTGATCATCGTGTCGATCGTGTTCTGCACCCGGGCCGCGTAGGCCGCGCGGTCGGCCGGAGACACGGTGTCCTGGCGAGAGACCAGATCCAGGTGTACGTCGTACGCGCGGACCTTGGTGCCGTCAGGCGTCTCGAACTCGCGGACCTGGAAGTCGATGGTGGTGACCTCACCGCGCAGCTTGCCCCCGGTGGAGTTCAACGTCAGGCGTGCCGACGGGACGAAGCGTTCGGTGCGCAGGAACCTCGGCGGGGCATTGTCGTAGGCCCGCTGCCACTCGGCCGCGCGGGCCGTGATCTTCGGGCCTTCGACCGCTTGTACCGGGCTGTCGACGGCTTGTACCGGGCGCCGGTCGGGTGCCGGTGAAGGAGTCTGCGCGACCGGGATTGGGTTGGCGTTCAGCGCCTGATGGGTGCGGCCGGCCAGTCCCCACAGGTGCTGGGCGGCCTCGCGGGGGTGGACCTTCTTGACCGCGGCCTGAGCCTTAGCCAGATCCGCGGCCGAGATCTCGGAGACGCTACGGAAGGCGATCGCCTCGGCGCTGTCGAGGACGTCGAGCTTGACGTCCGGGTGGTATTCGGTGAGGTAGCGGGTCATCTGGTCGCGCCACGTCTTGCGGTCGGCGTGGCTTTGCGGGATGCCGTCCAGCTCGGCGGGGTCGTACTTCTGTAGAAGCCGGTCACTCTCGGTGGTGACGGCCAACTCGGAGCTGTAGACGGCGATCTTGCCGGGGGCGGCGAAGTCCTTGCGCCTGGAGAACACCGACTCGGCCAGGCCGCGGCCCTCCATCGAGGTGTACTTGAGGCCAGTACCGTCCTTCGGGCGGACGCCGAAGGTGATCTCGTTGTCGAGCCGGGGCATGGCGTCGCTGACGCGGATCAGCGTGTTGGGCTCGGGGTAGTAGACGGCGCGCGGATCCGCCTTGGCCATACCGTCGCGGACGGCCTGGTCGCGCTGGTTGGCCAGAACGGCGTTGGCGTCGGTGGCAGCCGGGAAACGGTAGCCGCCGCTGAACAGCTGAGCGTCCGGGTTCTCGGTGACGATCGCGTCGGTGCGGTTGAAGAGCCCGGTCATGGACTGCACGTCGGCGTCGCCGGTGTGCAGGAACGTGGGGGTGCCGTTGCCCTGGTCGACCAGGGCCTTGAGCGCGCCTTCGGTGTCGGGGTGCCGCACGATCGTCTCGCGGATGGCCGCGTACGGGATGGTGCGCTGGTCGGGGCCGTTGGGACCGACCTTCGAGTTGTGCCAGGTGAAGCCGATGACGGTAACCGGGAAAGGCAGCGGACGGTCGGCGATCCTGGTGACGGCGTCGCGGATCCGTTGTTCGGATCCCGGCCGTTCGAAGCCGTTGACGCCGATGACCAGCGCGAAGCGGCCGGGCGCGGTGCCCTGCTCGAACGCCTCGACGTAACGGTCGATGAGAGTGTCGAAGTCGGTGTCGGCGGTCGCGGGGACGGTGGCCAGATAGCTGGGCAGGGCTTCGGTTTCCGGGGTGCGCGGGGCCAAGGTGCCGATCTGGCGGGTGGTGACCGGCTTGATCTTGTAGGTCCGGAGCGCTTCCTGGAACTCCTTGCCGCCACCGGAGGCGATAGGGCCGGCTGAGGTGCTCGCTTGGGACGGGGTCGGCGCGGGAGCTTTCGGGGTGGTTTGCCCCTTTTGTTTGGCCGGGGCGTGCGACGGGACCTGCACTTGCTGCATCGCCTCGGACAGCATCGCCTCGGACTGACTTTCCTCGGCTGTCACCTCTGCGACGACGGGTGCGACCGGCGAGTCGATCATCGTCAACGGGGCGGATTCCGCGGAGGACGGCGGGGGTGCGACTTCCGAATCCGCTTCTTGCGTACGGGGTTTGGTCGAGCTGCCGGGATTGTTACGGCGGATCGCCGCCGTAGTCGTGCCTGGGGTGGCAGCGGACGTGCCTGTCGCGGTCGTCGACGTGCTCGACGTGCCTGTCGTGGACGTGCTCGACGTGCCTGAGGTGCTCGCGGACGTCGCGGCCGTGCCTGCCGCGCCCGTGGACGCGTTGGCCAGGCTCGCGCTGGGGTTGCTCGTGCTCGGTTGTGACAGGACGGAGGCATCTTGAGCTGTGGGAACAGAGATCGGGGGAGCCGTGACCGGTGTGGGCACCGTTCGGGTCTCGAAGCCGGGCAGGCCGCCGTCCGTCGAACTCGAGCCGGCCGATCCTACCGGCGTGATGGTGGAAGTGGGGGACGAGGACGGGGAAGTAACGACCATGCCCGGATCAGTCACCGATCGGCTCGGCGCGGTTGTGGGCGCAGAGGTGTCCACGGCTGGCCCGGAGGTGGGCGACCCGTTCGGCGTGGAGGGCGGCGGAACGCTGCCGCCGACGCTCGGATCGTTGGCGCCGGTCGTCGGTGTGTTCGTCGGTCCGCTGGTCGTCGGCGTACTCGTCGGCCCTTCGGCCGTGGGGGTGCCCACGGGCGTGGACCCGCTTGTGGCCGGGGTGGTCGTTGGAG
>DASRYP010000746.1:0-8499 GCA_035687165.1 Actinoplanes sp.
CAGTAGCCGGCCAGCGCCTCGTCGACCGCGTTGTCGACGACCTCCCAGACCAGGTGGTGCAGACCCCGTTCACCGGTGGAGCCGATGTACATGCCAGGGCGCTTGCGGACCGCTTCGAGGCCCTCCAGAACGGTGATGGAATCAGCACCGTATTTTTCCTGCTCGTTCTCTGCCACCCTCGGCCACTTTCTCGCATTGGACCCGGCTGGGCCCGCACGGGGTCGGCGGGCACGCGGGCGATCGGCGGGCAGGGTGAGCCGCCGATGAGGACCCGCGGGAAACGGCGGACCACCGGTGGAACCGTGCACGCCGGTCGCCGCGGCGGGCCCGCGGATCGTGATCGGCTGGGAAAACCGCGTAGCGTGACGACAGCGGTCCGATTCGTCCACGAGGGGGCCGAACCGCGCTCTTCACGTAGAGGTTTTCCCGGTCTCCGTCGATTCTACTCCGCCGAAACGAGTTGGCGGGGGTCCGGCACCCCGTCCGGGTGCCTCAGATTGCCGTAGCCGGATCGGAGGCCGTTCCGAAGTCTCCCCTACACGGAACGGGGGGCTCCGCGCAACGGCAAGTGATCCGGCGGTTGATCGCTGGGGCACGCCTTCCCCACCTGGTCGACACGCACTGCGACACTGCCTCCCGGCGACGGGGGTTCGTGTCGTAACCTCTGCCCGCGCGGGCCGGTGTGGGCCGGACGGCCGCGACGCAGGTCAAGGAGGGGTGGCCCCACATGGCGCACGACAAGGGGCTGGACAATGTCGCGGTGCACTGGCCGCGGACGAATCAGTACTACGACCCGGTGGCTCCCGCCGAGTTCGTCGATTTCGGGGCGATCGCTGACGCGCCCGACATCGTCGCGCCGACCGGAGCCCTGGCGCTGCACATCGCCAAGACCGGCACGGTGCGCGCCACGGCGTACACCGAGCTCGTCGATCTTCTGCTGGGGCTGGGCGGCGTTCTCTACGCCACCGACGCCGCGGCCGAGGACGAGGACCCGGTGATCGACCCGGACGGCTGCGCGTGGATCGCCGGCGGTCTGGAGCGCTTCGTCGAGGGGCACGAGAAATACGGCGACCTGGTCAGCTTCGACTCGGTGGCCGACGTCATGCGCAACGCGATCGCGGCCGGGCGCCTCGCCGAGCAGCAACTGCGCTGGCTCGACCAGCGCCTGACCGCCCTGCGCGACGACGCCGGCAACGCTCCCCACTGGAGTTTCGCCCGCTCGGAACTGGCGGTATTGGCGGGCTTCTATCGCCGCTGCGCCGAACGCGGGTTCGCGGTCTTCGCCGACTACTGAGGATGGATCAAGGGCCGGACGTCGTAGCGGAGTGGGGCGTTCGGACCGTTGTTCCGCCGAGGGCCGTGGCGCGGCGAGTAGGGCGTTGGCATGCCCAGAACGCTCACCGCGCCACGGCGACGTGCGTAAGTGGTTCCGCCCGAAACCCGGGTGACCGCTCAGCCGTAGGTATCGCGCGGCCCCCGGCCCTGAACCCGGCGGGGGCCCTTGCTCCACGAGGGAGCGGCCGGCCCGTGGATGTTCAGCCGGGTAACGACGTTGTGGCCGATCTCGCCGGCGATGTTGCGGAGCAGCGTGGCGGCCAGCATGCGCAGCTGCGTCGCCCAGGCGGTGGACTCGGCCTCCACAGTCAGGACGCCGGCGTCCAGCTTCACCGGCCGGCTGTGGGAGGCGATCTCGGCACCGACGACCTTCTCCCAGGCACCGAAGACCGTCGCCTCCGCCTTGGGTCGCTCCCAGCCGCGCGCCTTCATCAGCCGCTGCAGCATGTCGCCGAAGAGCTGCGGGTCACGCGGATCCGGGCCGGGGCCCGAGTAACCACGGAGCCGCCGGCCACTTCCCTCGCCGGAGCCCGGAGACCGTCGGCGCGGGTTGCGGGCGGCGAAGTCGCGGCGCTTGGCGAGCGCGGCATCAAGGACCGCGCGCGCCAGTTGCGGACCCGAAGTGTCCTCAGCGCCCCCCTGCGGCTCCGAAGCACCCTCGGCCGGGACCGGACCACGATCACGCTCGGCTGTGCCCGCAGAGGCGCTCTCGTCCCGGTTTCGCGGCAATCTCTGCGAGCCGGCCGGCGCGGGTTCGGCCGGCGCGGGTTCGGCCGCGTACCAACCGTCGTCCACGTCGCCGAGCTCCTGGCGGGCCAGAGCTTGTGGATCGGCCTGTGGATAGAACCGTTCCGCCGTGGACGGCAGGTCGGGGCGGTCGTCGCGCATCCGCGGCGGCCGCTGCTCGCGAACCAGGTCGTCGCGCAGGCCCCGGGAGAGGTCGGCACTGCGTTCCCGGGCGAGGCCCTGATGGCGCTCGCGGACCAACTCGTCGTGGCGCTCGTGGCGCTCGTGGCGGTCTTCGCTGCGCGGGGCATCCTGGTCAGCCGGCACGGTTCACCGCTCCCGTCGTGACGTCGAAGCGTACGCCGCGCAGAGCCACCGGCACGTCCTCCGGGACGGCGCAGGTTACGAGCAGCTGCGCGGCATCGGAGACGAGGGCGGCCAGCCGTTCGCGTCGGCCGCTGTCGAGCTCGGCGAAAACGTCGTCGAGCACGAGCACCGGCTCGATCCCGTCCGAGCGCAGCAGATCGTAGGCGGCCAGGCGCAGCGCCAACGCGAACGACCAGGACTCGCCGTGGCTGGCGTAGCCCTTCGCGGGCAAGTCGCCGAGAGCCAGTGCCAGGTCGTCGCGGTGCGGGCCGACCAGGGTGACCCCCCGCTCGATCTCGGCCGGACGCCGTTCTCGCAGCGAGGCCAGCAGGGCCTGCTCCAGGGCCGGGCGGTCCGGCGTGAGGCCGTCACCGAGCTTGGCCGCGTAGGTAATGGACGCCGCCGTCCGGCCGGCCGCCACCGCGTCGTACGCCTTGGTCAGGTGGGGCTCCAGGGCCGCGACGAGCTCGAGTCGGCCGGCCAGCAACTCGGCGCCGTGCTGGGCCAGATGCTGGTCCCAGACGGCGAGCGTGGACATGTCCTGGTTACGGCTGCCACCGACCTTGCGGGTCAGGTAGGCGGTGCGCAGCAGGGCATTGCGTTGCTTCACGACCCGGTCGTAATCGGAGCGCACGCCGGCATAACGGGGCTGGCGGGCGACGAGCAGGTCATCGAGGTAGCGGCGCCGCTCGGCCGGGTCGCCGCGCACCAGCTCGAGGTCTTCGGGGGCGAACAGCACCATACGCAGGGCGCCCAGGACCTCGCGCGGACGGCGCACCGGGGAGCGGTTGAGCCGGGCCCGGTTGGCCTTGCCGGGCACGATCTCGAGCTCCACGAGAAGCTCACGTCCCTCGTGGACGATCGCGCACCGGATCACGGCCGAGGCCGCGCCGGCCCGCACCAGTGGGGCATCGGTGGCCACCCGGTGGCTGTCCAGAGTGGCCACATAACCGAGTGCCTCGATCAGGTTGGTCTTGCCCACGCCGTTCGGACCGACCAGCACGGACACGCCGGGTTCGAGATCGACCGACACCCGCTCGTAGGAGCGGAAGTCGGTCAACTCGACCCGGCGTACGTACACAGCCTGACTCAGACGGACTTGACGGCGTGACCGCCGAACTGCTGGCGCAGCGCGGCCACGGCCTTCATCGCGGGCGAATCGTCCTGGCGCGATTCGAAGCGCGTGAAGATCGCCGCGGCCAGGACGTGGGCCGGGACAGCGAGCCGGACCGCCTCGTCGACCGTCCAGCGACCCTCGCCGGTGTCCTCGACGTAACCCTTGATCTCGGCGAGCTCCGGGTCCGAGTCGAGCGCCCGGTCGAGCAGGTCGAGCAGCCACGACTTGACGACGCTGCCCTCGCGCCAGCTCTTGATGACCGCCGGCACGTTGGTGACCAGCTCAGAAGCCATGAGGATCTCGTAACCCTCGCCGTACGCCTGCATCATCCCGTACTCGATGCCGTTGTGGATCATCTTGGCGTAGTGGCCGGCGCCGTGCGTGCCTGCGTGCGCGAAGCCGAACTCGCCCTCGGGCTTGAGCGCGTTGAAGATCGGCATGCAGCGCTCGATGTCCGCCTCGTCGCCGCCGACCATCAGCGCGTAGCCGAGCTGACGGCCCCAGACCCCGCCGGAGACCCCGCAGTCGATGTACTTGATGCCCTTGGGCTTCAGGCGCTCGGCCCGCGGGCCGTCGTCGGTGAACTTCGAATTGCCACCGTCGATGATGGTGTCGCCCGGGGACAGCAGGTCCGCGAGCTCGTTGATGGTGTCCTCGGTGATCTGACCGGCGGGCACCATGGTCCAAATGACTCGCGGAGCGGCGAGCTTCTCGACGAGTTCGGCCAGGTTGGCCACGTCGGTGTTCTCCGGGTGGTGATCGAAGCCGACCACTTCGTGTCCGGCCGTGCGCAGACGTTCGCGCATGTTGCCACCCATTCGGCCGAGACCGATAAGGCCGAGCTGCATGGTGTTCCCCCTAGATGAGCGTTTCCCTCATGCCCAGTATCAGCGGGTTACCCTGATCGGCATGATCAGATAGCGGTAACCGGGCACGATTTCGCCGCTTTCGCCTGCGGGGGAGATCACAGCGGGCTTGAACGCGTCGACGAATGACAGGATCGCTGTCGCCGCGCCGAGGTTCTGCAGACCGTCGATCAGGTATTGCGGGTTGAATCCGATGGTCAGCGGCTCGCCGGTGAAGGCGGCCTCCATCGCCTCGCTGGCCCGCGCCTCCTCCGTCCCACCAGCCTCGACGACCAGACCGTCCGCACTGAAGCTCAGCAGCACCGGGGTGGTGCGCTCGGCGACCAGGGCGACCCGGCGCACGACCTCGACCAGGGCGGCCACCCCGACCCGGGCCTGCGCGTTGCTGCTGGCCGGGAAGAGCGAACGGACCGGCGGATAGTTGGCCCCGTCGAGCAGGCGGCTGGTGGTGCGGCGGGTCCCACCGGCAAAACCGATCATGCCCTCGCCGGCGTTGCCCTGGGCCAGCGCGACGACGACCGAGCCACCGAGCGGGCCGAGCGTCTTGGCGGTGTCGTTCAGCGTCTTGGCCGGGACGAGCGCGTTGACGCTGATCTCGGGGTCGTCCGGGTTCCACTCCATCTCGCGCATGGCGAGCCGGTAACGGTCAGTGGCGAGCATGGCCATCGACGACCCGTTCAGCTCGATGCGCACGCCGGTCATCATCGGCAGCGTCTCGTCGCGACCGGCGGCGATGGCCACCTGGGCGACGGCGGCAGCGAAGGCGGCCGCGTCGACGGTGCCCGTGCTGGCGGGCATCTCGGGCAGGCTTGGGTAGTCCTCGACGGGCATGGTCGGCAGCGTGAACCGGGCGCTGCCGCAGACCAGCTCGAGGTGGGAGCCGACCGCGGCGATGTCGACCGGCTTGGCCGGCAGGGCCTTGGTGATCTCGGCGAGCAGCCGGCCGGAGACCAGCGCGGCGCCGTCGGCGTCGGCCTGGACCTCGACGGTGACCTGGCTGGAGACCTCGTAGTCGAACCCGGAGACGTGCAGCCGGCCGTCGGTGACGCGCAGCATGACGCCGGCAAGGACCGGCACCGACGGCCGGCTGGGCAGGCTCTTCGCCGTCCACGCCACGGCGTCGGCGAGTGCGTCTCGCTCCACCCGGAACTTCATGCTGTCCTCCGCGTCGCTTCCTGTGTCGGGGGCGTCGTCGACCCCCACGAACCTTATTCGCCGAGCCGATCAGGGCCTAATCAGTGTCGTCCACCATCGTGACGGCTGACGAGCGACCCTGGTGCCCGGTGGCGTGCCAGTCGTCGCCTCCCGGTGGGGGTTCGGGATGCCGAAGCGGCTGCGGGTGCCGGTGCCGAGCGCTCATCGTGCCCGGTGCCGGTGCCCTGTGCCACGTCGTGGTTGGTGTTGTCCGTGGTGGCGTGCCGTCGGTGGCAGTCCGGTCCGAGTCGGCGTTGGTCTTCGCCTGGCGGTGGTTCGGTCCTCGGTCTTGCTGATCGCTCTGACTCGGTGCGCTTCGAGGAGCCGGACCGCCGAGGAGCCGTTCGAGAGCCGATCCACACTTTCCACAACGCTGATGATTGCTTTTTGTTTTCTTAGAGAGATAACTAGTCGTCTTCGTAGGGCCTGTGCATACTGTGGAAAACCCACGTCTTCGCAGGTCAGGAGGTTATCCACCGGTGAATCACAGGTGGATAACCAGGGTATAAACCCGGGTCTGTGTCCACAGGAGTCGCGCCGGCGGAGGGTTGTCCACCGCTGTCCACCGGTTATCCACCGGATATCCACGGACTTTGTCCCCCGACCTGTGGACAGCGGTGAGACGCAACTGCCCCGTCGTCCCCAGTTTCTTCAACAGGAAATCCACAGGCGTCCACAGGCTGTGGAAAGTTTTGTGACGCTCCGTGTCTGTCCACATCGATTTCCCCAGGAGTTGTCCACATCTGTGGGCGACGGCGCCACCGGTTGTCCACCGCTGGGGATAACTTCCTGTGAATGCCTGTGGATTAGTGTGGACAACGTTGGCACGAAACGGTCCCGTTCCGCCGTTGACAAACCCCCGTGCGGATGATCCGCCGTCGCCGGGTTCACCCGGGTCCCGCGTCGGCTTGTCGGCCCTCGTGGCTGTGGAAAACGCCCTGCGGACTGCTGATCGGTTGTGCACAGGCTGTGTATAAAAACCGATGAATCCCGATATTTATCCCTGGCCAGCGACACGAACGGGTGTGGATAACCCCTCGACGCAATCGGATAAGCGGGCAGCGGGCTTCCCGACTGATGTCTGGGGACGCGACCGAGTGCTGGTGGCGCCGGCGCACGGCGGGGGCTTAGTGGGGGTGAGCGGACCGCTGCTGGGGACGCGGGGCCGGGCCGGAACGGGCCTGCGGCCTCGAGTTCCACGGCCGGCGAGTCCCGGCGGCGTGGAGGGCCGGGGTTGCGGTTGAGAACTGCGCGACCGCGTACTGGAAATGGGGTCGGCTGTTCTGTTTGATGCGTTGACCGGGCCGCTCAGACGTGGTGCACGACGTGTCGGGTCAGGTGTTTTGTTTGATGCGGTTGGTCAGCTCGGCGATCTGGTTGTAGAGCGAGCGGCGCTCGGCCATGTGCTGACGGATCTTGCGGTCGGCGTGCATGACTGTGGTGTGGTCGCGGCCACCGAAGGCCTGGCCGATGCGCGGGAGGGAGAGATCAGTCAGTTCACGGCAGAGATACATGGCCACCTGGCGGGCGTTGACCAGCACCCGGGAGCGGGAGTGGCCGCGCAGGTCCTCGAGCGAGACACCGAAGTAGTCCGCGGTGGATGCCATGATCTGGTCGGCAGTGATCTCGGGGCCGGCGCCGTCGGGCATGAAGTCACGCAGAACCTCCTCGGCCAGCGAGAGCTGCACCGTGGAGCGGGTCAGACTGGCGAACGCGGTCACCCGGATGAGTGCGCCCTCGAGCTCGCGGATCGAGTTGGAGACGCGTGACGCGATGAACTCGAGCACGTCGTCGGGCGCATACATACGTTCCTGGGCGGCCTTCTTCTGGAGGATCGCGATGCGCGTCTCCAGATCGGGCGGCTGGATGTCGGCCAGCAGGCCCCACTCGAAGCGGGTGCGCATGCGGTCTTCGAGCGTGGCGAGTTGGCGCGGGGAACGGTCCGAGCTGATGACGATCTGCTTATTGGCGTTGTGCAGCGTATTAAAGGTGTGGAAGAACTCTTCCTGGGTGCGCTCGCGGTTCTCGAGGAACTGGATGTCGTCGATCAGCAGGATGTCGACGTCGCGGTAGCGCCGCTGGAAGGCCTGGGTCTTGTCGTCGCGCAGGCTGTTGATGAAGTCGTTGGTGAATTCCTCGGTGGAGACGTAGCGCACCGAGCGGGCGTGGCCGAGCGTCGTCGCGTAATGACCGATGGCGTGCAGTAGGTGGGTCTTGCCCAGACCGGAACTGCCGTAGATGAAGAGCGGGTTGTACGCCTTGGCGGGTGACTCGGCGACGGCGACGGCGGCCGCGTGCGCGAAGCGGTTGGACGAGCCGATGACGAACGTCTCGAACATGTACTTCGGGTTGAGGCGGTTGCCGTCGTTGGTGCCGCGCGGGTTGCTGCTCGGGCGGATGTCGGCCGGGGCGCGGCCGGGACCGTTGTCACCGCCGCGCATCTGCAGCGTGTCGTCGCGAGGGTCGCCGCGATCGTCCGGCCGACGCTGATTGTCCCGCAACTGGGACGGATCGGACGCCATGCGATGCGTGGGGGCATCGTTGGATTCATTCTTTTCGGTGACATGACCCACCGGGTTAGCGCCACGACCGGGCGGGGCGGGCGGCGGAGGCAACGGGTCACCGAACAGGGGTTCCTGACCGCCGCGGGCGGTGGGGACCCCGTAAGACATCCCCGGCGCGGAACGCTGCGCGGAGCCTGTCGGATAGGGGTCGTAAGTAGGCGGTTCGGGCTGGCGTGCCGGCTCGGCGTAGTGCCGCGGCTGCGGCTCGTTCGGCTCGGCGGACGCCGCGTCGACCGGGGTGCCGTAGACCGTGCCGGGCAGGCCGGAGCCATCCTCGGGCGGCTTGACCGTGACCGCGACCTGTATCGGGCGGTTCAGCCGACGGCTCAGC
>DASRYP010000747.1:0-3720 GCA_035687165.1 Actinoplanes sp.
CCGCCGTCGTGGCGATCACCGGCTCGCCCGCCGAGGCCCGCGCGCGGGTCGCCGCCACCGCCGCCCGCCTCGGCCTGCCCGTCCGCGAGCCCTGGCACACCAGCCGGGCACCGTTCACCCGCTTCGGCGACGCGCTCGTGACCTGCACCGACGCCTGGGGCCGGATCGCCGCCGACGTGCTGATCGGCGCCCGCCCCGAGATCGGCGAGCTGCACGAGGGCCGGGGCGGTGGGTCGTCCGCGATGCCGAACAAACACAACCCCGTGCTCTCCGTGCTGATCCGGCGGGCCGCGCTGGCCGGGCCGCCGCTCGCCGCGACCCTGCACACAGCCGCCGCGACGATGGTCGACGAGCGCGCCGACGGCGCCTGGCACGTCGAGTGGGCCACGCTGCGGACGCTCGCCCGGCGTACGGTCGTGGCCGGCTCGCAGACCGCCGACCTGCTCGCCGGCCTGCGCGTCGACGCGGTCCGGATGGCCGTCACCCGCGCGGCCGCCCGCCCGGGCATCGACGCCGAGCGGGCGAAGTACGAAGGCTCGAGCGACCACCCTTACGAGGGCGCCACCGACGAGATCATCGACGCCGCGTTGAAGCGGTCGGGGGAGTGGCCGTGCTGACCGGCACCACGATCGTGGACGCCCCCGGCCACCCGTTGCTGGTGCTCGGGCCGTCGCTCGGCACCTCGGCCGAGACGCTCTGGCGGCGTAGCGCCGAGCGGCTCGAGGCCCGGCATCACGTGATCGGCTGGGACCTGCCCGGCCACGGCGAGAGCAAGCCCGCGCACGGCCCCTTCGACATCGCCGACCTGGCCCGTGGCGTGCTCAACCTGGCCGACCGGATCCGGCCCGGCGAGTCGTTCCGCTACGCGGGGGTCTCCGTGGGTGGCGCGGTCGGCCTGCAGTTGCTGCTCGACGCCCCGGGGCGACTCGAGTCGGCCGCGCTGATCTGCACCGGCGCCAAGATCGGCGAGAGCACCGGGTGGCGGCAACGAGCCGAGACCGTACGCGCGGACGGCACCCACGCCGTCGTCGGCGCCTCCCAGCAGCGATGGTTCGCGCCCGGGTTCGCCCAGCGCGCGCCGGCGGTGACGGCGGCCCTGCTGAACGATCTGCGCGGCGCCGACCCCGAGAGCTACGCGCTGGTCTGCGAGGCCCTCGCCGCGTTCGACGTGCGCGATCGGCTGGGCGAGATCACCGCGCCGGTCCTGGCCATCGCCGGGGCCGACGACCAGCCGACCCCGCCCGAGGGCGTGGCCCGGATCGCCGCGAGCGTGCGCAACGGCCGCCTGGTCGTCCTCGAGAACGTCGCCCACCTCGCCCCGGCCGAACGGCCCGACGAGGTCGCGGCGCTGCTGGACGAGCACTTCGGCGGCCCCGCGACCCTCGACCGGGTGCGGGCGGCCGGAATGACCGTCAGGCGGCAGGTGCTCGGCGACGAGCACGTCGACCGGGCGATCGCGGCCACGACCCCGTTCACCCGGGACTTCCAAGACCTCATCACCACGTACGCCTGGGGGGAGATCTGGACCCGCCCCGGCCTGGACCGCCGCAGTCGCTCGATGATCACCCTCACCGCGCTGGTCGCCCTCGGCCACCACGACGAGCTGGCGATGCACGTGCGCGCGGCCCGCACCAACGGGCTCACCGACGACGAGATCAAGGAAGTGTTGTTGCAGACCGCGATCTACTGCGGAGTGCCGGCCGCGAACATCGCCTTCCGCATCGCCCAGCGCGTCCTCGGCGAGACGTCGTGACCGCCTCCGTCCTGGACGCGGCCCAGGCCGTCTCGGTCGTCAAGGACGGGAACACCGTGCTGGTCGGCGGGTTCGGCATGGCCGGAATGCCGGTCGAACTGATCGACGCGCTCATCGAGCACGGCGCCGGCGACCTGACCATCGTCAGCAACAACGCGGGCAACGGCGACACCGGGCTCGCCGCACTGCTGGCGGCGGGCCGCATCCGCAAGGTCGTCTGCTCCTTCCCCCGGCAGGCCGACTCGTGGGTCTTCGACGGCCTCTACCGTGCGGGCAAGATCGAGCTCGAGGTCGTGCCGCAGGGCAACCTGGCCGAACGGATGCGTGCCGCCGGAGCGGGCATCGGCGCGTTCTTCAGCCCGGCGGGGGTCGGCACGCCGCTCGCCGAGGGCAAGGAGTCGCGCGTCATCGACGGCCGGGAATACCTCCTGGAATACCCGATCCGGGGCGACGTGGCGCTGATCCGCGCGCACGTCGCCGACCGGATGGGCAACCTGATCTACCGAAAGACGGCCCGCAACTTCGGCCCGGTGATGGCGACCGCGGCGGCCGTGACGATCGCTCAGGTGTCGCGGATCGTCGAGGTCGGCGAGATCGATCCCGAGGTGGTCGTGACCCCGGCCATCTACGTCGACCGGCTGGTGGAGGTGGCGCGGTGAGCCTCACCCGCGCGGAGATGGCCCGCGTCGTCGCCCGGGACATTCCCGACGGCAGCTACGTCAACCTGGGCATCGGCCAGCCCACGACGGTCGCCGACTTCCTGCGGCCGGGCAGCGGCGTCGTGCTGCACACCGAGAACGGGATGCTCGGGATGGGCCTGCCGGCCACCGGCGACGCGATCGACCCTGACCTGACCAACGCGGGCAAACAGCCGGTCACCGAGCTGCCCGGCGCCGCCTACTTCCACCACGCCGACTCGTTCGCGATGATGCGCGGCGGCCACCTCGACATCTGCGTCATGGGCGCGTTCCAGGTGTCGGCCGCCGGTGATCTGGCGAACTGGTCGACCGGCGCACCCGACGCGATCCCGGCCGTGGGCGGGGCGATGGACCTCGCCATCGGGGCCAAGCAGGTCTTCGTGATGATGACGCTGTTCGCCAAGGACGGGAAGCCGAAGCTGGTGCCCACCTGCACCTACCCGCTGACCGGCCGGGCCTGCGTGAGCAGGGTCTATACCGACGTGGCGACGTTCGCCGTGGGCGCGGACGGCGTCCGGGTGGTCGAGACGTTCGGCGTCACGGTCGAGGAGTTGAGCACACGGCTCGATGTACCGCTGGTGTTCTCGCCGTGATTTCCGGTGCTCCTTGTCGGCCTCGCTCTGGTGCCCGGCACGTCCCTGCCGGTCACGTTCTACCGGTCACGTCCCTGCCGGTCACGTCGTTCGGTTCCCGCGCCGCGGTCGGCCCGGTCCGCACGCTTCCCGAGCCGCGTACATCCGCTCTCCGCCGACGTAGGTGAACGCCACCGCGGCGTCGGCGATCTCCTCGACCGGCGCGGCGAACGGGTCACGGTCGAGCACGACCAGGTCGGCGCGGAAACCCGGACGCAGGCGGCCGGTGTCGTCCAAGCGATTCACGTACGCCGAACCGGCCGTATAGGCGGACAACGCCGTACGCAGATCGAGAGCCTGCTCGGGCAGGAAGCGCTCCCGGTCCTCGCCCGGCAGCACCCGGTTGACCGCCACATGAACGCCCTGGAGCGGGTCCGGGGTGCTGACCGGCCAGTCGCTGCCCCCGGCCAGTCGCGCGCGGGCGCGGTGCAGGTCGCCGAACGGGTACTGCCTGGTCACCGCGGCGGGATCCAGGAAAGGGATGGTCAGGTCGTCCATCTGCGGCTCGTGGGCGGCCCAGTAGGGCTGCAGGTTCGCGGTGGCGTCGAGCTGCGCGAAGCGAGGTACGTCGTCAGGGTGCACGACCTGCAGATGGGCGAGATGAGGCCGGGTGTCACTCGGACCGTTCGCCTTCCGC
>DASRYP010000748.1:0-3571 GCA_035687165.1 Actinoplanes sp.
GCCGGAAGGGACGCGTTCGGACTGCCCAAAACCCGCTAGAGCGGCCACGAGGCAAGCTGCTCATAACGGCCGTCCACGCTGCTGACCAGCGCGAACGACGTCACCGCCCAGGTCTGTCCCGCATAGCCTGCCAAAGCCTGCCGGAGCAATCCATCGGCGTGATAAGACACTGTCAGGTGAGGTTGGAACGGCCGGGCGTCGGTGGGAAAACCGCCCAGAGTCAGTGCGTGCCGCACGCCCTCCCGCAATTCTGCGAGAAGTCCCACATCACCGTCCACTCCCACCCACGCCGCTGTCCCGAATCGGCCTCCACCGTTCAGGCGCAACGAGAACGGACCCGGCGTGGGCACCTCGGCGAGCAGTGACGCCACCTGCTCGGGTGGGGCCTCGCCGATAAAGACCAGCGTGAGGTGCCATTTCTCGGGCGAGGTCAGGCGGGATCCCGAGGGGAGCGTCGCGCGCAGAGCGGAACGCTCCGCACCCGGAGGGAAGACTGCGACGAACAGGCGGGTCAGGACGACTCGCGGGCCGCGGGGCCGCCACCGAACAGCACATCGTCCCAGCTCGGCAGGCGCTTGCGGGGTTTCGCCTCGTCGGTCTCGGACGACTGTTGCTGGCCGCCCTGGCCCACCGTGCGGCGGGGGCGCAGGACCGCGAGCGACGGCACGGCCGGCACTTCCTTCGGCAGGTCGGAGTCTTCGTCGAAGGCCGAGCCGGAACCGCCACCGAGCAGCGCCGCGGCGCCACCGGCGACCGGGCGGCGAGGCGATTCGGACGGGCCGACGTCGAGGCTGCGGCCGCCGGACGGGCCGAGCGGGCGGTCGAGCGAGGCGAGCAGCGCGTCCCGGCCGGCGCGGATCGGGTCACGGTTGGAACGCGGCGTCTGCTCGGCGGCGGCGAGGCCGTGGCCGCCGCGGGCCGGCTCGGTCGAGCGGGACTGGCCGGGCAGGCCGTGGCCGCCGCGCTCGGTGTAGGCGCGCTCAGAAGCGGGCTCCTGGCCCAGGATCTGGGTGGGCCGCTCGGCGCACAGGTATTGGGCCATGTCGTCGTGCGGCGACACGACCTGGCGTCCCTTGTCGAGGTCCCAGATCGCCTGGGCGGTTGCCTTGCCGGACGGCCAGGTGGCGACGATGCGCCAGGTGCCGTCCTCGCGGCGGAACGCGTCCCACGAGATCTTCTCGCTGTCGATGCCGTGCTGGGAGAGGCGGCTGTCGACGACCTCGGCCAGTGGCTGACCCGTGTCGGAGGTCTTGAGGCGAGTGCGGCGCGCATGCTGCGCCAGCATGGCGCGCTCCTGCAGCACCGGACCCGCGTAGCGCAGCACCCGGTCGACCGGCACGCCCGCGACGCGAGCCACGTCTTCGGCGGACTCGCCGCAGCGGATGCGGGCCTGGATGTCGCGCGGGGACAGCGAGGGCGGCGAATCAGGGGAGATCACCGCGACCATGGACCCGGGCGAAACCGGCTGTCCGTCGTGGGCGATCGCGCCGGAGACCCGGTCGTCGATCGGAAGTGCCAGGAGTCGGCCGACCTCGTCGGCGAGAACCATGGCCTGGCCGTCCTCGGAGAGGGCGACGAAGCGTACCGGCCGCATGCGATGCCTCCGTCCCGTCGCGTGGCCTGCGCTCCCGAGAGTCAGCCACCCGGGCGCGTTTCGGAATACGGTACGCGCCTTGGTCACCTAATGGTGGTAAGCCACGCCGTCAAGTTGGCTGAGCTGCAATGATCTTGAAAACACCCGACCTTCAACAGCAGATGTACGCGACGTGCGGTGACCAAAAGCACCGCGTCCGAACACTGCCCGACACCGCGACCGCCGGCAACCACCGGCCGCCAGGCGACCTGCGGCCGTGGCGGGTGGTAGCTGGCGTTGGACGGTTCCGGCGGGAGTCGCACGACTGGCCCTGCCGGTATCGCTACGCCCTGCCGGTATCGCTGGGCCCTGTCGGTATCGCTCGACCCGCCGGCACGGCCGTTCGGCCGCCGACGGGCCCGACGAGTCAGAGACGCTCGGTGACGTAGTCGATGCATTCAGTGAGGGCGACCACGTCGGACGGCTCGATCGTGGGGTACAGCGCGACCCGCAGCTGGTTGCGCCCCAACTTGCGGTAGGGCTCGGTGTCCACGATGTCGTTGGCCCGCAGCACCTTGGCCAGCGCCGCGGCGTCCACGCCCTCGAAGTCGACCGTCGCCACCGCCGCCGAGCGCAGCGCGGGATCGGTCACGAACGGACGGGCGTATGCGGAGCGCTCGGCCCAGCCATAGATGGCCGCCGCACTCTCGGCGCTGCGCTTGACCGACCACGCCAGACCGCCCTGCGCATTCATCCAATCGAGCTGCTCGGCCGCCAGGAACACCGTGGCCAGGGCGGGCGTGTTGTAGGTCTGCTCCAACCGGGACTGCTCGATCGCCGTCACCAGGTCGAGAAACTGCGGGATGTAGCGCCCCCCGCGCTTGATCTCGAAGGCTCGTTCGATCGCCGCGGGCGACATCAGGGCCAGCCAGATCCCGCCGTCGGAGCCGAGCGCCTTCTGCGGGGCCAGGTAGTAGACGTCCGTCTCGCGCAGGTCGACGTCGAGGCTGCCGCCGCCGGACGTGGCGTCGGTGAGCAGCAGCGCGCCCTCGTCGGCACCGGCCACCCGGCGCACCGGCACGGCCACCCCGGTCGAGGTCTCGTTCTGGACCGACGCGTAGACGTCGGTGCCCGCCTCAGCGGCCAGGTAGGCCGCCTCGCCGCCGGGCGCCCGGTGCACGGTCGGGTCGGCGAGGAAGGGCGCGTCCGTGACGGCCTTCGCGAATTTGGCGCCGAACTCACCGAACTCGGCGAACTGGGCCCGCTCGCGCACCAGGCCGAACGTCGCGACCTCCCAGAACGCGCTGGTGCCACCGTTGGCCAGGATCACCTCGTAGCCGTCGGGCATCGAGAAGAACTCGGCCAGCCCACGCCGCAACCGGGCGACCTGGTCCCGCACCGTCGCCTGCCGGTGGGACGTGCCCAGGAACGTGCGGGAGACCGCGGACAACGACTCGACACCCTCGGGCCGCACCTTGCTCGGCCCGGAGCCGAAACGTCCGTCGACCGGCTTGAGCGCCTCAGGGATACGGATGTCACTCAACGTTTGTCCTCGGTTTCCGCCGCAGGGCCGGCTCGGTCATACATTATGCGTCAGGACTTCCCAGCCCTCGACCTGCTGCGGCTTGCGGGACGTGGCTCCCAGATAGCGGACGGTCGGGTGGACGACCCGGCCGAAGCGCTTCTGCTCGAGCACGTGCGCGCTCCACCCGGCCACCCGGGCACAGGTGAACATCGAGCTGAACATGTGCCCCGGCACCTCGGCGAAGTCGAGCACCACGGCCGACCAGAACTCCACGTTGGTGGGGAGCGGACGGTCGGGTTTGCGCTCGGCCAGCTCGGCCAGGGCCGCCTGCTCGAGCGCCATCGCCACCTCGTAGCGCGGGGCGTTGAGCTCGCGGGCGGTGCGCCGCAGCACCCGGGCGCGCGGGTCCTCCGACGTGCGGTAGAGCCGGTGGCCGAAGCCCATCAGCCGCTCGCCGCGGTCGAGGATCCCGC
>DASRYP010000749.1:0-8878 GCA_035687165.1 Actinoplanes sp.
GCGGGCGCGGACCAGGATCTGGGTCTCGAAGGACTTGTCGCCCTCGTACTTGATCGTGGCGCCCGTGCACGTCTCGAAGGGCTTGTAGGAATCGATGTGCGGCTTGTCTTCGGGCGTCACGATGCCGGTGTAGATCGAGACCGTCTTGCCCTTGATGTCACCGAACTTGGTGTATGGCGCACAGTCGATGGCCGACGCCGAGGCGTCCGTGCCAGCCGCGTCATCGGAGTCGTCGCTGCCACCGCACGCCGCGATGCCGAAAATCAGCCCCGCGCTCAGCGTGCCGGCGAGCGCGGCCCGAATGCGCGGATTCGTAGGTTGACCGAACATACCGCTCCCTATGTCAAATCGCGCTTCCGACGTCCGGAGACGTCGCCGTCCGAAGCGCTACTTGGATCACAGTCAAGAGGTAACCGGCACGTTGCGCAATGATTTCCGCTTGATCGACTCGGTAACGATACGGCGTCGCTGCTCCGGGCACCTTAACCGGTTAAGGCAGAGTGCTGGTTCAGCCGCTGATCAGGCTGCCAATAGCCCTCTTGTGGACACTAGCCTCAAACAGAGCACCCCGCGTCGGATATCGGCGAATATCCGAAGCGGGGTGGCCTGTTCGGTCGATACCGGCGCGGCGGTCGGCAGGCGTATGGCTAGATCAGCCGGTGGCTTACGGCGGGATCAGTCGGTAGGTTACGGCTGGATCAACCGGCCATCGACAGGTACTTGAAGCCGAGGCGCGTCATTCGCTCGCCGTCGAGTACGTTGCGGCCGTCGAGGACGATCGGCGTACGCATGAGGCCGACGAACTTGCTCCAGTCGAGCTCGAGGTACTGCGCCCACTTGGTCACGAGGACAATTGCGTCGCAGTCGTCGAAGACGCCGTCGAGAGTGTCGCTCAGGTGGGGGGCCATGTCCGGGTATTCCCGGCGGAACCGGTCACCGGCAATGGGGTCGTGCAGCTTCACCCGGGCGCCGCGGGCGATCAGCAGGCCGGCGATGTCGAGCGCCGGCGAGTCGCGCAGGTCGTCGGTGTTCGGCTTGAACGCGACGCCCAGCAGGCCGATCTTGCGGCCCTTGAGGATGCGCAGTTCGCTCTGCAGCCGCTCGACGGCGATCTCGCGCTGCCGCTGGTTGACGTCCCGCGCGGCCTGCACGATCGGCATGTCGTACTTGTACTCCGAGGCGGTGGCGATCAGCGCCTTGGTGTCCTTGCCGAAGCAGGAGCCGCCCCAGCCGACGCCGGGCTCCAGGAACCGCGAGCCGATCCGCTGGTCGAGGCCGATGCCCCGGGCCACCTCGGTGATGTCGGCGCCGACCTTGCCCGCGAGCTGGCCGATCTCGTTCACGTAGCTGATCTTCAGAGCCAGGAACGCGTTGGCCGCGTACTTGATCAGCTCGGCGCTCGCCAGATCGGTGGAGACCAGCGGCACGGCGGTCGTGTCGTCGGGCCGCGGCGAGAAGCTCGGCGGTGTGAAGGTCTGGTTGATCAGCGGCCGGTAGAGGTGATTGAGCACCTCGAGAGCGCGCGGGTTGTCGGAGCCGATGACGATGCGATCCGGGAAAAGCGTGTCGTGGATGGCGTTGCCCTCGCGCAGGAATTCGGGATTCGACGCGACCGAGAATTCGCATTTCTCGGGACGGTCCGCACGCCCGGCGAAAGAATCGCGCAGAATCGCGTCGACCCAGTTGCCACTGCCGATCGGAACGGTTGACTTGTTGACCACCACGGTAAAATTGTGGTCGAGATTCTGCGCCACGCTCTCGGCCGCCGAGCGCAGGTAGCGCAGGTCGGGGCTACCGTCGGGGGCGGAGGGCGTCTGCACCGCGACGAAGACGACGTCGGCACCGGGGATGCCCTCGGCGTAACTCGTGGTGAAAGTCAGGTTGGGTGCGGCCTCGGCCAGCAGTTCTTCCATGCCGGGCTCGTAGATCGGGCAGCGCCCGCCCCGCAGCATGTCGACCTTCTCCTGGTCGAGGTCGACGCAGGTCACCTGGTGTCCCAGGAAGGCCAGGCTCACCCCGGTGGTGAGACCGACGTAGCCCGTGCCGACGACGCAAACCCTCATCAAACGCTCCTCCACCGCAGGTGGTACGGCGATCCGGCCCGCGCCGGCCGCCCGTGCCGACCGAAGGTACGCGATGCCGCTCCCGAAATCACGGGCAGATGATACACAGCGTAGAAAAACACCGTACAAATCCCTGACGGACGGTTATCGGTTCATTCCTTAGAGTTGCCGTCGGTGGTTTTCTGCCATTCGGCCTCGTCAATGCAGGCTACCTCATCAGGCCTGGTCGCCCCGGTCCGTCGTGAGCATGTGGGAGCCTCATCTGCGACAACAACCGGCGCGGCCGTTCGTGGGGTTGGCCGGACGGGCCGTTCGGAGGCCGCGCAGGACGAAGTCGAGGCGACGTCGGTAGTCGTCGCGGGTCTGCTGGTCGCAGGCTCGGGCGATCACGCCGCGTTCGAGGATCAGGTAGGTCAGGTCGTCGGGGGTGATGTCGTCGCGGACCGCGCCCGCCGCCTGGGCGTCGCGCAGCAGGCGGCTGCCGAAACCGCACGCCCGGTCGAAGAGCGTGGTCAGCGGCTCGGACTCCGGCAGCACCCGCATCAGGACGTCGTTGGCGGCCGGCTCGTCGTACTGCAGGAGCCAGGTGCGCAGCAGGTATTGCTCGAAGCGGGCCAGCGGGCCGTCCAGTGCCTCGACGGCCTCGATGATCTCCTCGATGCGTACCAGCACCAGCTCTTCCACGACCGCGTCGATCAGGCCTTTGCGGCTGCCGAAGCGGTGGTAGATCGTGCCTTTGCTGACGCCGGCGGCCCGGGCCACCTCGTCGAGCGGGGTGGTCAGGCCGCCGGTGCGGAAGACGTCGAGGGCAGCCTGGCGGATGCCCTCGACGTTGCGACGGGCGTCGGCGCGCAGGCGCGGTGTCATGCCGGCTGGGTCGCGCGGTCCTGCCAGGTTGCGTCGAGTGCCTTGCGGAACAGCTCGACCGGCTGGGCGCCCGAGAGGGCCCGCTTGTTGTCGAACACGAAGAACGGCACCCCGGTGATGCCCAGCTCGCGGGCCTGCGCGAGGTCGGCACGGATGTCCTTCTCGTACGCCTTGGTGGTCAGCGCCTGGACGGCCTCGTCGCGGTCCAGGCCCAGCTCGGCGGCGAGGTCGGCCAGCACCGCGTGGTCGGCGAGGTTGCGGCCGTCGGTGAACTCGGCCCGGAAGAGCCGGTCGACCATGTCCAGTTCCTGGCCGTGCGCCTTGGCGAGGTGGATCATCCGGTGCGCGTCGAGGGTGTTCACCATGTACGACTGCTCGAACCGGTAGTCGAGGCCGGCCTCGGCGCCGCGGGCGGCCAGTTGGGCGTGCGAGCCCTCGATCTGGGCCTTGGGCATGCCGTACTGCTGGGCGAGGTAGTCGTCGGCGAGAACGGCGTCGCCGGCCGGAAAGCCGGGGTTGAGCTGGAAGCTGTGGTAGCGGACCTGCACGGAGGAGCCGTGCGGGAACTGCTCGACGGCCTGCTTGAGGACGGCGCTGCCGAGGTAGCAGAACGGGCAGACGACGTCGCTCCAGACATCGATGACGACCGGCTCGGCGGCGCGGCCGAAGACACTCTCGCTCATCAGTCGCACGACCCGTCGACGGCGCAGACGCCGGCGTCGTCGGCCGACTCGAGCATGATCAGCGGGGCGGGGACCGGCGGGGCGGCCGTGGCAGTGACCTCGGCATCGGCCGTGGCCTCAAGGACCAGGGCGGCATTACTTGACTCCATAGTCAAGAAGCTACCAGCAACTTGACGCCACCGGCAAGATGCACGCCGCGGATCGCTGCTTCCCCTCGGCGTACGACGAAGGGTCGGCCTCATGGCGCGAGCGTCTCCAGTACTGGGTTGAGCTGTCGTTCGGTGTTCATGCTGCGGACTTTCCAAGATCACCATTAACGGCCTGGTGGTGGTCAGACTGGGCACCGTTTCGCACCAGCAGCACCAGCACCGCAGGAGCAAGTTCCGTGCCCACTCACACCAGCCGCGCGCTGGCGACCCTCGCGGTCGTCGGGATCGCCACCGGCTCGGCCGCCCTTGTGCCGAGCCCGGCGGCGGCGCACCCCTTCGGCGACCCGCGCCGGCGGCGGGTGACGGCATGAGCTTCGCCGACCGGATGCAGGACATCATCAACCTGCCGGGGGTGCCGCCGCTGGCCTTCCTCTTCGCGTTCCTCGCCGGGGCCGGCCACGCCCTGGCCCCCGGCCACGGCAAAACCCTGGCGGCGGCCTATCTCGCCGGTTCCCGCGGCCGGATCCGCGACGCGGCCTGGCTGGGCGGGTCGGTCGCGGCCATGCATACGATCTCCGTGCTGGTGATCGGTGTCGCTTGGACGTTCCTGTCCCTCTCCGAGCTCGTCCGGATGGAGCAGCTCACCACCTGGCTGCAGATCGCGGCGGGGGTGATCGTGCTCGCCACCGGCGCGTGGCTACTGCGTCGCCACCTGCGCGGCCACTCCCACTCCCACTCGCATTCCCATGTCGACTCGCATTCCCAGCACGACGATCATGGACACGGGCACAGTCACTCGCACGACCACACGAAGCGGCCCGGCCTGCTCCTGCTCGGTATCTCCGGCGGCCTCACCCCGTCCCCGGCGGCGTTCCTCGTGCTCGCCACCGGCTTGTTCCTCGGCCGGGCGGGCTTCGCGCTGGTGCTCGTGCTGACCTTCGGCATCGGCATGGCAGTCGTGCTGTTCGGCGTAGGCGTTCTCGCGGTCGCCGGAAGTTCCCTGGTCACCCGCAGCGTCCGCTCCCAGCGCGTCTTGCAGCTCGCCAGCCGCGTGACCCCGGTCCTGGCCGCCGGCGGCATCACGGTCTTCGGCGCCGGCCTGGTCACCGTCGCCGCGGTCCACCTCGCCGCGGTGAACTGACCCCGCCACCCCTGATCGAGGCCGGGCTGGGCGCCGAGCCGATGGAGCGGCGGACGGACACGGGAGCGCCGTTCACCGGGGCCGCTGAGCACGACGAGCCCGACTTCGCGGCCCGCGACCCGGGTGGACTGCCGGTGGTGCCCGACTACGCGCACGTCACGCGGGCGCATGTCACCGATCCGGCGCTGAAGATCCGGCGGCGGCCGTCCAACTACGACGGCACGCCGAACGCGGCCGGTCAGCCCGACAGCGGACTGATCTTCGCGGCGTACCAGGCCGACATCGAACGCCAGTACGTGCCCATCCAGCGCCGCCTGGCGGACAAGGACCTGCTGAACCGGGCGAGAAAGTCAGCGGATCTCGTGTCCGTAGCGCTCGGCCGGACCGTTCAGATCGGGCTCGCCGAAGTGATCGACCAGCGCGGTGAAGCGGGCTGCCTGAGCGGCGCCGAAGCGGCGTACGGCACGGGTGTAGGTCGCGGCCGTCACGAAGCGTGGCGGGGTCGTCTTGCTGTGGAACTTGTCGGCGTACATCACCAGGGTCTCCTCGGGGCTCTCCGCGAGGTAGTCGGCGGGTGGCAGCGGCAGATCCTGGCTCAGCACGTCCTCGCGGCTGAGGCCGACGCCGGTGTGGTGCGAGCAGAAACGGGCCAGCGGCTCCGGAATCTGCAGTGTGCGCAGCAGTTCGTGGCCGAGAAGACCATGCCTGATGTACGCCTCCTCGCGCCGCAGCCGATAGACGCCGATGTCGTGCAGCAGCGCCCCGGCCCGCACCAGCTCGCGGTCGAGGTCGTCGGTCAGGAACTGCTCGGCGATCTCGCACACGATCCGGCAGTGCGTCCAGACCAGCTCGAACGTGGCCCGGTCCGGAGCGAACCGCTCGTGCAGGGCGCGGATCTTGTCGTCGCCGAGCATGTCCACGGATCAGGCGATCCGGCGCATCGCGGAGGGGTAGGCCACACTCGCGAGATCGTTCGGCATGCCGCGAGCCTAACTTTCAACCGTCCGGGTCAGCGGGCGGCTACCGGGTCGAAGCCGAACGGGAGTTCCAGGCGGTGGGCGCGCAGGAGGGACTCGTCGGCCAGCACGTCGGGGGTGGGGGCGTCGGCGACGATGCGGCCGGCGTCGAGGATCACCGCGCGGGGGCAGAGCTGCAAGGCGTACGGCAGGTCGTGGGTCACCATCAGGACCGTCACCGGCAGGGGTCCGAGGATCTCGGCGAGCTCGCGGCGGCTGGCCGGGTCCAGGTTGGACGACGGCTCGTCGAGGACCAGGATCTCGGGGCGCATCGCCAGCACGGTGGCCACGGCGACGCGGCGGCGCTGGCCGAAGGACAGGTGGTGGGGGACCTGGTCGCGGTGCTCGCTCATGCCGACCGCGGCCAGGGCCTCGTCGACCCGGGCGGTGAGCTCGTCGCCGCGTACACCCAGGTTCTGCGGGCCGAAGGCCACGTCCTCGGCGACGGTGGGCATGAAGAGCTGGTCGTCGGGGTCCTGGAAGACGATGCCCACGCGGCGGCGGATCTCGGCCAGGGCAGCTCGGTCGGCCGGGTTCACGCGGGCGCCGGCCACGTCGATGGTGCCGGGGCCGCCGTGCAGGATGCCGTTGAGGTGCAGGACGAGGGTGGTCTTGCCGGCGCCGTTCGGGCCGAGCAGCGCCACCCGCTCGCCGGGGGCCAGGGTGAGGTCGACGCCGTGCAGCACCGCGGTGCCGTCGGGGTAGGAGAAGTGCAGGCCCGCGACGCGCAGGGCCGGGGTGCGGGCGGCCGGGTCGGCGTCGCTCATGGTTGCTCCACTCGTTGGTGCTCTCGGCTCCTGCCGGGCCGTGTCCGATCATTCCAGCCGGCCGGCTCACCGGCGGTCGCCGCCCGGGTGGCAGTGCCGCAACTCATCCCAGGACCGCGGCCAGGGCGATGCCCGCGGTCGCGGCCGGCAGCGCGGCGGCGGCAGCCCACTGGGTGACCGGGGCCCGGCCGGCCTCGGGGTTCGGGAGGCGGCCGTTGTAGCCGCGGGACACCATCGCCAGGTAGACGCGTTCGCCCCGCTCGTAGGCGCGCAGGAAGAGGGCGCCGACGCTCACCGCGAACGCCTTCACCTGCCAGAGGAAGCGGGGGTCGTAGCCACGGGCCAGGCGGGCGATCCGCATGCGGCGGGCGTCGTCGGCCAGCACGTCCAGGTAACGCAGCATGAACGTGGCGATCTGGGTGAAGACCGTGGGGCAGTGCAGGCGGTCCAGACCCAGGATCAGGTCGCGCATCGTGGTCGTGGCGGCCAGCAGCAGCGACGCCACGACGCCGAGCGTGCCCTTGGCGAAGATGTTCCACGCGCCGTGCAGGCCGTCGAGCGACAGGGAGAGCCCGAGCCAGTCGACGCGTTCGCCCTGGCCCGCGAAGGGCAGGGCGATCGCCAGCAGGACGAACGGCAGCTCGATGGTCGCGCGCTTGGCCAGCCACCGGGCGGGCACCCGGGCGACCACCGCCACACCGGCCAGGAGAACGGCGTAACCGGCGAAAGCCCATAATTCCGTGCGCGGGGTGATCACCACGATGATCGTGCAGAGCAGGACCGCGGCGATCTTGACCTCGGGAGCGAGGCGGTGCACCGGGCTCGCCTTGTCCAGGTGCAACGGATGAGCGTGCCCGGCACCCACCTCAGGCCGCCTGGTCGGACGAGGAGGCCGCGGGCTTGCGCCGGCGGGCCAGCCAGAACAGGCCGCCGCCGAGGCCGAAGGTGATCAGCACACCGGCGGTTCCCGCGAGCGCGGTGGAGAGGAAGCCGTTGTCGATGCCCCGCATCCCGTAGCCGGCCAGGGGGCTGTCGGACAGCTGGTGCGCACCCTCCTGCTGGACCATGCACGTGCCGCTGGTGATCTCGCCGCCGGCGTCGAAGGTGCAGCCCTCGCGGGCGGTGGCGTCCAGGCCGTCGGGGCTCGCGGACGCGAAGTTGCTGACCACGCCGGCCAGCAGCAGGGCCACGAGCAGGCCGCCGGCCAGGAACCAGCCCAATCGCCTGGTCATGCGCTTGCTCCGATCGCGGAGACGGTGGCGGCCTTGCGGAAGCGCCGCAGGGCGTACACGAGGTCGGGCCTGACCTTGGCGACGGTGGCGACCGTGGTGGCGGCGATCAGGCCCTCACCGATGCCGATCAGGATGTGCACGCCGGCCATCGTGCCGGAGATCAGCGGCAGCGAGAGGTCGGTGGTGCCGCCGAGGGCGTACTCGAGCACGAAGCCCTGCGAGGCGACCACGACACTGACGATCGAGGCGATCAGGGCGGTGGCGGCGAGGCCGGCCGGGGTCTTGGGCAGGAAGCGCAGCAGGGCGACGACCAGCAGATATCCGGCGGCGGTGCCGAGCAGCGCCATGTTCGTGATGTTGAGGCCGAGCGCGGTCAGGCCGCCGTCGGCGAAGAGCAGGCACTGCACGATCAGCACGGTCGAGACGCAGAGCGCGCCCACCCACGGGCCGACCAGGATCACCGCGAGCGTGCCGCCGAGCAGGTGGCCGGAGACGCCCGGCAGCACCTGGAAGTTCAGCATCTGCACGGCGAAGATGAACGCCGCGACGAGTCCGGCCATCGGGGCCAGGCGCTCGTCCAGGTCGGTCCGGGCCTTGCGGACGCAGACCGCCAGCGCGGCGACCGCGAAGACCGCGAACACCGCGGACACCGGCCCGTCCACGATCCCGTTGGCGATGTGCATCGCCGTCGTCTCCATGACGCCTCCCCAAGTGGATCTTGGCAGCCAAGCTTATGGGCATTCCCCGTTATTGCAAAGTCTTGGCAAATGAACGCGAGATGGCAACTGGGAGTTCGACGCATCACGTGCCGCGGACGAGCACGGTGGGGGAAATGCCCTGCCCGCGAGGGCCGAACGGGCTGTAACCGACACCGGAGACACGCGACAAGGCCGCGATGGCTCAGAAGAGGGCCAGCTGCCCCGGGGTCGGCTCGCGGCGGACGGCGAGGCTGCCCCGGAA
>DASRYP010000750.1:0-9710 GCA_035687165.1 Actinoplanes sp.
CTCCTCGTAGAGGTTGCTCTCGACGTCGAGGGGCAGCGGGTTCGTGTAGTCCTGGAAGACCACGCGGTGCACGCCGTCCGTGTCGATCTCGTCGAGGGTGCTCAGGATCTGCCGTACGGCCGCGGTGGTCTCGGCCTGGGCGGCGCTGAGCTGGGCGGGGGTGGCCAGGTCGCCCGCGGTGCACGGGGCCTGCGGGACCGGACCGCCGAGGTAGGCCCAGAACTCCCACCAGCCGGTCCAGGCGTCGGCCACGAACTGGTTGGCGCACTTGACGGCGACGTCGCCGAATGTGAACTGGCTGTTGTTCGAGCCGAGCCCGATCAGAACCAGATCAATGTCGTGCGTACGTCCGACCGCGCGCAACTGGTCGAGCTGGGAGGAGACCGTCCGGCCCTTCTCGCGGGCGCCCGACGCGTTCGCGATGTCCTGCGGCTGCCCACCGGAGCAGGCCAGGTTGAAGCGGTCCTGGATGCCCGGGAGGGAGGCGCGCAGCAACGACGCGTTGCCGGACCGGTGGCAGAAGAAAGCGTTGTTGTTCGCCGCCGACCAGCCCGGGAAGGCCTGGGCCTGCCCGTTCACGTCGACGACGGGCTGGTACGCACCGGCGCCCTCACCGCTGATGAAGCTGTCGCCCAGGGCGACAGCGGCGGTGGGCAGGGCGGCCTGAGCGGCAGTGGGAACTGCGGTAGCGGTCAGCGCGACAAGGGCAAGGGCAGCGGGTACGGCGAACCGGCGCCACAGGGACAATGCGACCTCCAAGAGCCGAAAGATCTTCGGGTCTCGATCCGATCATCTCCTTCGGAGGACGTCAATGTTTCAACGATGTTGCTTCACGAGTTCGGATAAGCCGGCGGCGACGCACTTCCAGGATCGGGGGCGCGATCAGGGCCAGCAGCACGATGATCCACAGGGCCACGGTCAGCGGGGAGGAGACGAGGGTGAACCAGTCGCCTTCGGAGAGGGCCAGCGCGCGCCGCAGTTGCTGCTCGGCCAGCGGAGCCAGGATCAGGCCGACCACCGCGGGAGCGACGGGGACACCGGCCTGGCGCATCAGCAGGCCGACCAGGCCGAGGACCGTGAGCACGAGCAGGTCGGCGATCGTCCCGCCCGCGGCGAACGCGCCGAGACACGCGAACACCAGGACCCCGGCATAGATCCCGTACGCCGGGATGGTCAGCAACCGCACCCACACGCGCACCAGCGGCAGGTTGAGCACGAGAAGCAGCACGTTGCCGAGGTAAAGACTGGCGATCAGCGTCCACACCAGCTCTCCCGACTCGCTGAAGAGCTGAGGGCCGGGCTGCAGCCCGTACGACTGGAAGGCCGTCAGGATGACTGCCGCCGTCGCCGAGGTCGGCAGACCGATCGTGAGCAACGGCACGAGCACACCGGCGGCCGCCGCGTTGTTGGCCGCCTCCGGACCGGCGACTCCCTCGATCGCGCCGTGCCCGAACTGCTCGCGGTGCTTGGAGAGCCGTTTCTCCAGGCTGTAGCTGAGGAACGTGGGCACCTCGGCGCCGCCTGCGGGCAGGCTGCCGATCGGGAAGCCCAGGGCGGTGCCGCGCAACCAGGCCGGCCACGAGCGACGAAAGTCCTCGCGCGACAGCAGCTGCGCCCCGCGCAGCGGCATGACCCTGCTGTCCCCGGTGCCGGCGAGCAGGTGTGCGAACGTCTCCCCCAGCGCGAACAGCGCCACCACCACGATCACCACGTCGATGCCGTCGAACAGCGACGGCAGGCCGAACGCGAGCCGGGCCTGGCCGGTCTGGGTGTCGATGCCGACCAGGCCGATCGTCGCGCCGATGACCAGGCTGGCGGCGCCCTTGAGCAGGTTCGGGCCGAGCAGCGCGCTGACCGTCACGAAGGCGACCGCCATCAGGGCGACGTACTCCGGCGGACCGAAGTGGACGGCGACGTCGGCGACGACCGGTGCGGCGACCGAGAGCGCGACGGTGCCGATCGTCCCGGCGACGAAACTGCCGAGGGCCGCGGTGGCGAGCGCGGCCGCTCCCCGGCCGGACCGGGCCATCTTGTTGCCTTCCAGCGCGGTGGCGACCGAGGCGCTCTCGCCGGGCGTGTTGAGCAGGATCGAGGTGGTCGAGCCGCCGTACATGCCGCCGTAGTAGATCCCGGCGAACATGATCAGCGCGGCGGCCGGTTCGAGGCGGAACGTGACGGGCAGCAGCAGCGCGACGGTCAGCGCCGGGCCGATACCGGGCAGCACGCCGACGGCGGTGCCGATCGTGACGCCGACCAAGGCCCAGAGCAGGTTCTCCGGGGTGAGCGCGGCGGCGAAGCCGGAAAGCAGATCACCCATGCTCAGAACCCCCACGGCCCGGTCGGCAGGGACAGCCCGATCAGCACGTCGAAGACGAGGAACACGACCACGGCCAGGGTCCAGCCGTAGGCCACCACGCGGGCCGGATGCGACGCGCCGAGCAGCAGGGCCGCGACGGTAAAGAGGCCGGCGGCGCAGACGACGTACCCCAGAATCGGCAACAGCAGAGCGAACGCGATCAGCGTGACCACCAGGGCGGCCAGCCGCCAGTGCCGCCGGTTCCCCGAAGAGGCGGGCGTACGGAGGAAGTGACGCGACCGGACGACCAGGCTGCCGCCGAGCAGGCCGAGCAGCACGCCGGCCAGAGTGGGCGCCGCTGCCGGGCCGAGCACCTCGTCCGAGCTGCGCAACCGAGCGGCATCGACCAGCACGACCACCGCCGCGACAACCATCAGGAGCCCGAGCAGCCCCGAAGCCCGCGCCTCGGCGTGCGCAACCTCGGGTGTCTCCCTGGGGAGCGGCCCCTCCTCCAGGTCGGTCATGCGAGGCCCATTTTCACGAGGACGTCCGTAACCGTTCGGCGCTCGTCGGTGATGTACTGCTCGAACGGGGTGCCGACCAGGGTGGCGTCGATCCAGCCGCGCCGTCGCAGCGTCTCCTGCCAGGCGGTCGTGCGCGTCATCCGGACCACCAACTCCTCCAGCTCGTGCTCGTCGTTCGCGCTGATGCCGGGCGGCGCGACCACGCCGCGCCAGTTGGCCAGCTCCACGTCGACTCCCTGCTCCTTGAGCGTGGGCACGTCCGGCAGGGCGGGCAGCCGCTTCGGGCTCGAGACGGCGATCGCCCGGATGGTCCCGGCCTGGATCTGACCCACCAGCTCCGAGACGCCGGAGACGCCGGCGGTCGCCCGGCCGGAGAGCAGCGTGGAGAGGGCCTCGCCGCCGCCGGAGTGCGCCACGTAGTTGACCTTGCCCGGATCGGCGCCGACCGCCTCGGTGACCAGCCCGGCGAGGATCTGCTCGATGCCGCCGGCCGAGCCACCCGCCCAGGAGACCGCCCCGACGTCGGCCTTCATCCGGCCGGCGAGGTCGGTCATGGTCCGCACCGGCGAACCGGCCGGCACCACGATCACCTCGTAGTCGGTGAGCAGCCGGGCGATGGGGGTGGTGCGGTCGAGCGTGACCGGCGAGTCGTTGCTCTCGATCGCCCCGACCATGACCAGGCCCATCACCATGAGCTGGGTGGGTTCGCCCTCGTGCCGCACGAACTGGCTGAGCCCGATCGTGCCGCCGGCCCCGGCCACGTTGTAGACCTCGGTGCGCCCGGTCTCGCCGCGCAGGGCGGCCTGCATCTCGCGGGCGGTCTGGTCCCACCCGCCGCCGGGCGCCGCCGGGGCCATCAGCCGCAACTGCCGCCCGTTCAGGAAGCCCGCCTCGTCGTCGTCGCCGCCCCACACCGCGGTCGCGATCAGCACCAGCGTCGCCAGTGCCGCCGCCACGAACGGGCCGGCAGCGGCCGGTCTCCAGGTCATCCGCGTCTCACCTACGCTTTCGTGGACGTTCCGCCCGCGCCACACAGTTTCGGTAAATAGATTCAATTTCCTGGATGTCTCAGTCTGTACCACCGGGCACCTCGGAGGCCAGCCCGTGGCCGAACTGAGGGCCGGTTTGGGTCCTCGGGTCTCCGCGCGGGACCATCAAGGCGTGGACTCGCCGACGCGGCTGCGCGTGACGTTGCTGGCCGCCTTCGAGGTGCGCCGGGGCGACCCAGTCGTGCCCGTGCCCGGGGCCCGGCTGCGCGGCCTGCTCGTGCGGCTGGCGCTGGCCGGCGGCCGTCCGGTCGACGCGGGTGTGCTGGTCGACGCGCTCTGGCCCGAGGAGCGCCCGGCCGCCGACCCGCTGAACGCGCTGCAGTCCCTCGTGTCCCGGCTGCGCCGGGTGCTCGGCTCGGCCGGTGCCGTCGCGCAGGTCGGGGGCGGTTACCGGCTCGACGTGGCGGCGGGCGACGTCGACGTGCCGCGCTTCGAGCGACTGGCCACCGAGGGCCGCGAACGGCTCCGGGCTGGGGACCCGCAAGCCGCCGCGGACCTGCTCGGCGAGGCGATGTCACTGTGGGCCGGGCCGGTCGGCGACGAACCGGCCCTGATCGCCACGGTGGCTCCGGCCGCCGCGACCCGGCTGGCCCGCTCCTCCGTCGAGACCGCCGCCGACCTGGCCGAGGCCGAGCTCACGCTGGGCCGGGCCGCCGACGCGGCCGCCCGGCTGACCGCCCTGCTGGCTGAGGTGTCGGTGGACGAGCGGGCCGCGGCGCTGCTGATGGACGCGCTCGCCGCCCAGGGCCGGCAGGCCGAGGCGCTGGCCGTCTTCGAGCGGGTGCGGGCGGCCCTGGCCGAGAGTCTGGGCGCCGACCCGGGGGCCGCGCTGAGCGAGCGGCACCTGCGTCTGCTGCGCTCCCCCGCGCCCGCCCCGGACGCGCCGAGCAACCTGCCCGCGCCGCTGACCAGTTTCATCGGGCGCGACGACGACCTCGCCCGGATCGACACCCTGCTCGCCGGCGGGCGCCTGGTCACGGTGCTCGGGCCGGGCGGGGCGGGCAAGACCCGGCTCGCGGTCGAGGCGGGCCGCCGGCACCGGCACGAATACCCGGACGGCACCTGGCTGGTCGACCTCGCCGCGATCACCGAGTCGGCGAAGGTCGGCGCGGCCGTGCAGACCTCGATCGGGCTGCGCGGCGCCGCGCTCTTCGAGGGCTCGAGCAAGATCCGCGTCGAGGGCGACGAGCTGGACCTGCTGCTCGACACGCTCGAAGGCCGCGAGACCCTGCTCGTCCTGGACAACTGTGAGCACCTGATCGACGCGGTCGCGAGCCTGGTCGCGACGCTGCTGCCGCGCTGCCCCGGGCTGCGGGTGCTGGCGACCAGCCGCGAACCGCTGGCCGTCGACGGGGAGGCGCTGGTGCCGCTCGGGCCGCTCACCCTGCCCGGCGAGCAGGACGACGTCGCACAGGCACGCCGGGCGGCGTCGGTGCGGCTCTTCGTCGAGCGCGCCGCGGCCGTGCGTCCGGGGTTCGACGTCGACCCGGCCACGCTGAGTGATGTCGTCCGGATCGTCCGCGGGCTGGACGGAATGCCGTTGGCTCTGGAACTGGCCGCGGCGCGGCTGCGCACGCTGTCGCTGGTCGAGCTGACCGCGGGACTGTCCGACCGGTTCCGGCTGCTGACCAGCGGGAACCGCACGGCGGCGCCCCGGCATCGCACGTTGCGCGGGGTGATCGCGTGGAGCTGGGACCTGCTGGGCGAGCACGAGCGTACGGTCGCGGAGCGGGTCTCGATCCTGCCCGGCGGGGTGACCCCGGCGACGGCGGTGGCGGTCTGCGCCGGTACGCCGGTGCCCGCGGCCGAGATCCCCGACCTGCTCGCCGCCCTGGTCGACCGGTCGTTGCTGCAGCTCGCGCCGGAAGCGGGCCGCTACCGCATGTTGGAGACCCTCCGCGAGTACGGCACCGAGCGCCTGGCCGAGCAGGGCGCGCTCGAGACCACCCGGGGGTTGGCGGCCCGGCACCTGTCCCGGCTCGTCGCGCGGCTCGACCCCCGGCTGCGCGGCCGGGAGCAGTTGGGCGCGCTGCGCGAGCTTAACGACGAGTACGACAACGCGCTCGCGGCCCTGCGGCACCTCTGCGACACCGGGGACGCCGATGGCGCGGTCCGGCTCGCGATGAACCTGGCCTGGTACTGGCAGATGTTCGGCCGGCACGCCGAGGCGACGTACTGGCTGGCCGAAGCGCTGGCCCGGCCGGTCACCGGGCCCGCCGTGCGCCGGGACCCCACTGTTCGCCGGGACCCCGCCATGCGTCGGGACAGTGCCGAGGCGGTGCTCATGCTCAACCGCGTCAGCGCCCGGTCGTCGCAGTCCGCCGAGGCGCTCGAGCGGAGCGAGGCCGAGCTGCGCGAACTCGCCGACCGGCTGCTCGCCTATCCCGCGCTGCCCGGTCTGGCCGGCGCGCTCACCGCGATGACCCTCTTCTTCCTGCGGGAGGAACAGGCGTCGCTGGCCATCATCGAACGGCTCATCGACGGGCCCGACGTGTGGGTGGCCGGGCTGGCCCACCTGTTCCGGGCCCAGTTCGCCGAGAACCAGGGCAACCTCGAGCAGGTCGGCCTGGACGTGAACGGCGCACTGGAGTGCTTCGTGGCCGTCGGGGACCGCTGGGGGCAGGCGACGGCGTTGCCGATGCGGGCCCAACTGCGGCAGTACGACGGTGACCTGGAAGGCGCGCTCGCCGATCTGCGCGAGGCGCGGTCGCTGGCCCGCCAGTTCGGTTCGCTGAGCATCAACGACGAGGTCTTCATCGACCTGCGCTGGATCGACGTGCACATGCGGCAGGGCGAGAACGAGCAGGCGGTGGCGTTGCTCGAAGCGACCCGGGAGCGGACGCTGCGCGGCGCCTCGCCGGAACTCGCGGTGCTGCTGAACGCGCTGGAGGCCGGGCTGTGGGTGCGGCTGGGCGATCTGGACCGGGCGCGCGAGCTGATCGATCTGGCCGACCGCGAGCTGGACGCCGATCCGGCCTTCGCGGGCGATCACGGGGTGGCTCTGGCCGGTTCGATCCGGGCGGCGCTCTGCCTGGAGACGGGCGACGAGGCGGGGGCCGAGAAGGCTCTGGTACGCGCCTACGCCGCGGCGGTGGAGAGCCGGGACATGCCGATCATGTCGATGGTGGCGGTGACGGCGGCCGGCCTGGCCGAGCTGAGAGGGCACCCGCGGGAGGCGGCCCGGCTGCTCGGCGCGGCGGCCCGGCTGCGCGGCACGCACGACCGCAGCGACCCGCACATCCTCCGGATGAGCCGGCGGGTGCGGGTCGCTTTGGGTGCGGCGGGCTTCGCCGAGGCGTACGGCCGGGGTTGGGACCTGGACGGGAAGACGGCCTCGGCCCAGATCGACCCGGCCCGGCTGCCCCGGCCGCTGCCCCAGGTGCTCTCAGGTGCGGCGGGCGTAACCGCGCAGGGCCAGCGGCACGAAGACCAGGAGCAGCCCGGCCATCCAGGCGAGGGTGATCAGCAGGTTGTGCGCCACCGGGCCGCCGATGAGCAGCCCGCGGATCGTGGCGACCAGCGGCGTGATCGGGTTGACGTGCACGAACGCCTGCAGCCAGCCCGGCAGCGTGCTGGTCTGCACAAAGACGTTGCTGCCGAACGAGAGCGGGAAGATCAGCAAGAACATCACGCCCTGCACGGCGCCGGACGTCCGCACGATCATGCCGACCCAGACCGAGATCCAGCAGAAGCAGAGCCCGAACCCGATGGAGAGGGCGACGGCGGCGACGGCCGGCAGGAATCCGGTCTCGATCCGGAAGCCGATCAGGGTGCCGAAGCCGAGCATGACCACACACACGGTCAGGTAGCGGACGATGTCGGCGGCGACCGCACCGACCAGGGGGGCCGACCGCGCGATGGGCAGTGACCGGAACCGGTCGAAGACGCCCTTCTCGATGTCGGCGTTGAGGTTCTGGCCGAGCGCGACGCCGCCCAGGGCCAGGGACTGCGCGAGCAGGCCGGGCAGCAGGAACTGCAGGTACGCCCCGCGGTCGCCGCTGCCGATGGCCCCGCCGAACAGGAACGTGAACAGCAGCAGGAAGATCACCGGCTGCAGGGTCACGTCGATCAGAGCCTCGGGCGTCCGCGCCGTCTTGATCAAACTCCGTCGGGCCAGAGCGAGGCTGTGCCTGACTAATGCCGCCAGTGCGCCGCCGCGTGGCCGGTCGAGGTCGCCGGAGAAGCCGCCGCGGGTGGGGACGTCGAGCGTGGTCATACGAGCTCACTCTCCTTCGAGGTGTCGTTCATGGGGGTCTCGGTCAGGACGTGGAACACCTCGTCGAGGCTGGGCAGGTGCAGGCCGAGGTCGACGACCTCGATGCCGGCGCGACGCAGTTCCGGCACGACGACGTCGAGCGCGGCGTCGCCCGTGACCGGCACGCTGGCGGCACCCGGCCGCGCACCCGCCCCGGTCTCGGCGGACGCGTTCGTGCCCGGCGCGGCCACTTTGTCCAGCACCAGCAGCACGTCCGGCACCCGAGACGGGTCGATCGGCCGCACGCTGAGGGTCAGCCCGCCGACGCGGCGCTTGAGCCCGTCCGGCGTGTCGTGGGCGATGACCCGTCCGTGGTTGATCACCACGATCTCGTCGGCCAGCGCGTCGGCCTCCTCGAGGTACTGCGTGGTCAGCATGACGCTGGCCCCTTGCGTGACCTGGGTGCGCACGACGCCCCACATGTCCTCGCGCTTGGCCGGGTCGAGCCCCGTGGTCGGCTCGTCCAGGAAGATCACCTCAGGGTGCCCGACCAGGCTCGCGGCCAGGTCGAGGCGCCGCCGCATGCCCCCCGAGTACGTCTTGGCCCGCCGCCCGGCCGCCTCGCCCAGGTCGAACCACTCGAGCAGTTCGGCCGCGCGCCGCTTGGCGTCGTTGGTGGTGAGATCGAGCAGCTGCCCGATGAGCACCAGATTCTGAGTG
Source organism: Actinoplanes sp. (assembly GCA_035687165.1). Lineage (GTDB taxonomy): Bacteria > Actinomycetota > Actinomycetes > Mycobacteriales > Micromonosporaceae > Actinoplanes. The sequence continues at coordinate 8,785 of DASRYP010000750.1, forward strand.
CCGGTCAGATCCTCGTCGACGCTGGCATACTGCCCGGTCAACCCGATCCGGCGGCGGACCCGCTCAGGCTGCTTGAGCACATCGATCCCAGCAACCTCAGCGGTCCCCTCGTCGGGGCGCAGCAGAGTGGCCAGAACCCGGACGGCTGTGGTCTTGCCCGCGCCGTTCGGCCCGAGCACCCCCAGCACAGTCCCCCGGCGCATGGCCAGGTCGACCCCGTCCAGCGCCTGTGTCTTCCCGAATCGCTTGCGCAGTCCCTCCGCGCGCACCACGAGATCGCTCATGCTGTTCAGTCCCTCCGTCACGGCCGCCACCCAGCGGCGCCGGCGTCGACCCCAAGACTGACGCGCGCCCCTGACAGACTGCGCACATACCGCTGACACCGCCGCCCACCCCGCTGACACGCCCCGAGCGGTGCGCGCAGAGCCCGGCCTCGGTGATGTTGCCGCTGAAGGTGGTGCGGCGCAGCACGGGCCTCAGCGGCGGCGGTGGGTGCCCTTGCGGGGTTTGGTGGTCCACATCACCAGGGCGCCCATCAGCAGAACGATCGGGAGCGCGGCCAGCCAGAGGAGCGGCGGGACGGGCTCGTTGTCGGGTGACCGTGGGGGCTGGGCGCCCTGCCGCGCCGCCGAACGGTCCGCGGGGGCCGTGGTGGTGGGTTTCGGCTTGGGGGAAGGCTTGAGGTCGTTGGCCACCACCGAGAGGATCCACGGGGCGATCGCGTCGACCCGGGTTGCCGTGTCGGCGCCGGTGTGGGGGCAGAGCGGACCTCTGCTGACCACGGCGACCACCACCGCGGGGCTGCTGCCCACGCCCGTGCCGGTGAAGTAGGGGCCACCGGAGTCGTGGGGGCAGGCGCTGGTGTCATCGGCGGGGGCCGTGCCGACCACGGACATCTCCAGCTTCGACTTGCCGGTGATCTTGAA
>DASRYP010000751.1:0-8049 GCA_035687165.1 Actinoplanes sp.
GGGTCGTGCCGGACGACGTAATTGTCCCCGAGCAGATACTGGCCGCCGGGCAGGCTGAGGTTCACCTTGCGGGCGAGATCCCGTACGCCGGACGGCCCGGTGCGGCCGCAGCTCCAGTAGACGTGGGCGGCCGTCGCCTGCACCTCGGTCGCGGCGCAATTCACCCCGGTCGCGATATCGGCACCGACGGTTCCGACGGCGAGATCTTCGGACGTCAGGTGACCGGCGCCGGCGGCGCTCCAGAGCGTGTCCAGCCACAGACCAGCGCCGGTCACCGCGCGGACGGTGGGGGGAGTGTTGTCCGAAGTCTTGTAGATGTACTGCTGGTCCGGGCCGGATCCGTTGACGATCCGGTAGTTCGGGGACGCGTCGACGACGGTGCCGCCGGTGGACGGCACAGTCTGCAGCCCGCCGCCGTCGCCGGTCGTGGTCGTCATCAGCTTGAGCGTCGAGTCGAGCGTACGCAGGTATGAGGTTCCGCCGCGGTAACCGTCGACCGCGCGGACGCAGACGGCGTCGTCCTCGCAGGGCTCGGGGTCGCGCACAATGCCCGCTCCCACCGTCGGGCTGAGACCGGCCGCATCGGGGGCCAGCTCGAAGCCGAAATGGCTGTACGCCGGGGTCTCGCCCGGCTGGACCAGAGCCTGGAGGTGGCGCAGCACCCCGGAGCTCAGGGTGACGCCGGCGTTGATCTGGACATTCTGCGGCAGAACGACCGACTCCCCGGTCTCGGTCGCTTTGCGCACCGACCAGTCGGCGTGGTCCGAGCCACCCAGGAAGAGGACGCCGTCGGGTGCCTGGGCCAAGTACTGGAAGGCATAAAGGGTCACCTGGGTGGGCCGAGTGCCGTCCGGCCGGTATCGCATGATGGTTTTGGAGAACGAGGAGGTGGGCGGAGCGACGATGAGGTCCGTGCCGGCGAGACCCAGCTGTTCGACCGCGGTGGCCGCCGTCAGCGTGAAGTTCGTCGGCGTAGTGTTCGTCCCGCTCGCGATCCCGGCCCGGGAGAACGTTCTGACCTCGGTGGTGTTGAGCAGGCCGACGCGGTCGGCGCTGAGCACGACACGGGCCGCGTTACCGGCCTCGGGCAGTAGCGTGACTCGGCCCGTGACCACGTCGAGCAGTCCGAACCGGATCCCGGCCGGGCTGACGAACCGCAGCACGGCCGTGGCCGCGTCGCCGGCCATCGGGTTGATCTGCACGGTGCCCTCGGGCACGCCGCTGATCGGCGTCGGCGCCGTGGAGCCGTCCGCCGTCAGCTGGGAGAGTTCGGGGACATACACGCCGTCCTTGACGCGGATGACGAGCAGCGACTCGCCGAAGACCCGGACAGCGATGGGGGTGCCGGTAACGGGTAGGTCGTGCCGGGTCATTGTGGACAGGTCGAAGGTCCACCACGGCGTGCCGGCGTTGACCAACAGGGTGTCACCCCCGGTCGGCACGAACGTGCTCGCGCCTTTGCGTGCGAGCTCGTCAACCACGACGGTGTGCCGGTCCGAGTAGCGCGTCCACATCCAGGATGTGGTGCCGGAGAGGCGCTGATGCAGGAATCCGGTGGCTCCGGCGAAGACCGGCCGGTCTTCGGTGAACAGGGGATAAGGGTCACCCGGGATGGTTTTCACCTCGGCGGGCGCGGTCGCTGCCTCAGCCGTGGCGGGGAAAGTCACCCCGGCGCCCACGAGAGCGACGCCGAGAAGCGCGGCGAGTTGTTTCTTCACTTGAGCCCCGTTGCGAGATCGCGAGATGTGGCAGCGGAACCTTAAGCAGTTCCGCTGCCGCACCTCAAGATCTTTATGCGACGCCGAGCACGTCCAACGTCCAGGCGAGGACGAAAGCCTCGTCCTTCCAGGCGTCGTAACGGCCGCTCGGGCCGCCGTGGCCGGCACCCATCTCGGTCTTGAGCAGGTAGTTGCCGTCGGGGGCGACGGCGCGCAGCCGGGCGATCCACTTGGTCGGCTCGTGGTAGAGCACCCGGGTGTCGTTCAGGCTCGACATGGCGAGGATGCGCGGGTAGTTGATTTTCGCGACGTTCTCGTACGGGCTGTACGACTTCATGTACGCGTAGACGTCGGCCGACTCGATCGGGTTGCCCCACTCCTCCCACTCGGTGACGGTGAGCGGGAGGGACGGGTCGAGGATCGAGTTGAGCGGGTCGACGAAGGGGACCTCGGCCACGATGCCGGCGAACTCGTCCGGCGCCAGGTTGGCGACCGCGCCGACCAGCAGGCCGCCGGCAGAACCGCCGCGGGCCACCAGACGCCGCGGCGAGGTCCAGCCGCCGCGCACGAGGGCTTGGGCGCAGGCCACGAAGTCGGTGAACGTGTTCATCTTGGACAGCAACTTGCCCTGCTCATACCACCCGCGGCCCATCTCGCCGCCGCCGCGGACGTGCGCGATCGCGTAGACGACGCCGCGGTCGAGCAGGGAGAGGCGGGCGATCGAGAAATACGGATCGATGCTCTCCTCGTACGAGCCGTAGCCGTAGAGCAGCAGCGGGGCGGAACCGTTCCGCGGCGCGTCCTTGCGCGCGACGATCGAGATCGGCACCTTGGTGCCGTCAGGCGCGGAGGCCCACTCACGGAACTGCTCGTAGTCGTCGGGGTCGTAGCCGCCCAGCACCGGTCGTTGCTTGCGCAGCACCATCGTGCGCGTCACCAGGTCGACGTCGTAGACCGAGTCGGGCGTGACCATCGAGGCGTAGCTGATGCGGACGATCGACGTGTCGTACTCGGGGTTGCCCGCGAGGCCGACGCTGTAGAGCGGCTCGGGGAACTCCATCTCGTAGAAGTCGGTGCTGCCGTCGCCGATCACGTGGAGTCCGGTCAGGCCGTCGCGGCGCTGTGAGATCACGATGTGCCGGACGAACGCGTCCACGCTCTCGAGGCGGGTGCCGGGCTCGTGCGGGACCATCTCGACCCACTCGCCGGGGTTGTCGGCCGACGTCCACGACAGCGCGAAGTCCTCGGCGTCCCGGTTGTGCAGGATGAGGAAGCGGTGGCCGTGGTGCTCGACGGAGTATTCGACGCCGTGCTGGCGCGGGGCGATCAGGATCGGCTCCGCTTCAGGCGTCTCGGCGGGGATGACTCGTACCTCTGAGGTGATTTTGCTGCCGGCCTGGATCACGAGGAACTTCTCGCTGCGGGTCAGGCCGACGCCGACCCAGAAGCGCTCGTCGGGCTCCTCGAAGACGATCACGTCGTCGGAGGCCGGACGGCCCAGGGTGTGCCGCCAGACGCGGTGGGGACGCCAGGCCTCGTCCACGGTCACGTAGAAGAGCGCGCTGCCATCGGCTGACCAGGCGCTGCCGTACGACGTGTTGGGGATCTCGTCGGCGAGGACCTCGCCGGTGCGCAGGTCTTTGACGCGCAGCGTGAACCGCTCGTCGCCGGAGAAGTCGGTCGAGAAGGCCAGCCAGTTGCCGTCGACGCTGACATCGAACGTGCCCAGCGCGAAGAAGTCGTTGCCCTCGGCCAGCGCGTTGCCGTCGAGCAGCACCTGCTCGCCCGGCTGGTCGGTGGTCGAGGGCGGGTCGGTCTGGCCCGGCTGGACCGGCACGCGGCACTGGATGCCGTACTGCTTGCCCTCTTCGGTACGCGTGTAATACCAATACCCGCCCTTGCGGCTGGGCACGGAGAGGTCGGTCTCCTGGGTGCGGCGCTTGATCTCGCTGAAGATCGTGTCGCGCAGGCCGCCCAGATGGGCGGTCGCTTTCTCGGTCCAGGCGTTCTCGGCCTCGAGGTAGGCGATCGTCTGCTCGTCTTCCTTGTCGGCCAGCCACGCGTATTCATCGGTGACGGTGTCGCCGTGATAGGTGCGCTCGTGGGGCACCTGGCGGAGCGTCGGCGGGCTGGCGGCAGTCGGATCAGTCACCCCACCTACGTTACCGGGCAGTCCGGTTTCCCTGTCTTCTTTACTTCTTGCGCGCTGGACCTCACCTATTCGAACACGTGTACGATATGCCAGAGTGGACGATCTTCGGAGCGTTCGATCAAGCGGCCGTCGAGGGGCCTGTTGAGGTCTAGCTGTTGAGGTCTAGCTGTTGAGGGATATAGGGAACGGACTGTGCTTTCACAAGATCAGCTGCTGAGCGCGCTTGTGGACATCTGCGGGCCTGACTACGCGCGGGTCGCCCGCTCGATCGACACGGTCGGCGGCCGGCGCGTCGGTCACGTCGCGGCGCCCGCTACGGCGCAGGCCGTCGCCGACCTTCTGCGCCTGATCGCCGACGGCGGCCTGAGCGCTCTGACCCGGGGCAGCGGATCCAAGATCGATTGGGGTACGCCGCGGGGCCGTGTCGACGTGCTGATCGACACCGGCCGGCTCACCGGCATGTGGAGCCACGACATCGAGGGCAGCACCGCCGAGGTCGCGACCGGAACGCCGGTGCGCGCACTGCAGGCGGCTCTGGCATTGCGGAACCAGCGGCTGCCGCTCGATCCCCCGTCGCGCACAGCCACCGTCGGCGGCCTGCTCGCGGTCAACGAGTCCGGTCCGCTGCGCTACCGGTTCGGCACCCCGGCGACCTATGTGACCAGCGTGGCCTACGTCGACCGGTCGGGGGCGGACGCCGTGTCCGACGGCGCGGACGGGCGTCCCGGCCTCGCCGAGATCGACGGGGTGATCACCTCGGCGACGCTGCGTCTCGAGCCGCTGCCGCAGGCCCGCCGTTGGGTCGGGGTCGCGGTGCCCACCCCGCTTCAGCTGGGCGCACTGGTCGGCGCGGCCGCCGGATCCGAGCCCAGCGCGATCGAGGTCGACTTGCCGGCCGGCGGTCAGGGCGGCACGCTGGCCGTGCTGTTCGAGGGGGCCGAGGCGGCGGCGGTCGAGCAGGCGGAGCAACTGGCCGCGGTGTGGGGCGCCGGGGCGGTGGTCACGCCGGTCGCGCCTCCGTGGTGGGGTGCCTATCCGTTTCGGCGCGACGACGTGGCGCTGCGGCTTTCGGTCTCCGCGGACGCCCTGCCGGCGGCGCTCTATGCGCTGGGCGACGCGGCCGCCGGGGCGGTGCCGGTGCGCGGCTCGGCCGGTCTGGGCAGCGTGCACGCCGTGCTGCCGGGCCGGCTCGCGCCCGGCGAGGTCAGGGCGATCGTCGAGAGCGTCCGGCACGTCCTGCTGGCCCGCGACGGCCGCGTCGTGGTCGTCGCGGCGCCGCCCGAGCTGGCCCGCGAGATCGAGATGGCCAACCGCCACGATCTGTTCTGACGGCGCTCTGTTCTGACGGCACCCTGTTCTGACGGCGCTGTTCTGACGGCGCTGCGGCGGCTGTTTCCAATGGCGGCTCAGTGCAGGACGGCGTAACGGCTGTCGGCGGGGCGGCGGTCGGTGAGGGGCTCGCTGCCGACGGCGTAGGTCAGGTAGGCGAAGCGGCCGATCTGTGCGGTGCCGGTGAGCGCGAGGTGCCGGGCGGTCAGGTGGCGGGGCAGCAGCGGGGCGCCGCCGGCCAGCACGACCGGTGCGATGCCCAGGATGATCTCGTCGAGCAGGCCCTGATCGACGAACTGGCCCACGAGGTCGCCCCCGCCGACCAGCCAGACGTTCTTGCCCTTGGCCGCCACCAGCATCGCCTCGTGCACGCGCTTCACGTCACCGGTGACCATGAAGATGTTGGTGTCCGGAACCAGCGGCAGCTCGCGGTTGGCGAAGACCCAGCAGGGGATGTCGCCGTACAGGTCGTGCCAGTTCTGCGGCTCGGCCAGCACGTTGTCGTTCTGCAGCACCCACTCGTAGGTGGTCGCGCCCATGGCGAACGCGCCGACGCCCGCGAAAAACCCGCCGAAGGGGTTCTCGTTGCCCCCGTCGACGTCGAAGAGCCACTCCAGCGAGTTGTTCTCGTCGGCGATATAACCGTCGATGCTCGTCGCCGTGTAGTACTGAGTTTTCGCCATGAGAACCACCATGCCACGAAATAACCGGCCGAAAGCGGCGATTAGGCGGCTTCAGCGAGGCCCCCCGGCTCTTCCGTGTCGAAGGCGCGGAAGCGGTCAGGCGTCGTTCCGGAGGACGAGGATGGCGATATCGTCCCGGGGTTCCTCGACCGAGAAGTTGATCGTGGTGGAGCGCAGCCGAGCGGCCATCACCTCGGCGGGATAGCCGGCCAGCGGGCCGGCCGCATCGCGCAGCCGGGCGGTGCCGAACAGCTCACGGCCGCGGCGGCGCTCGGTCACGCCGTCGGTGTAGAAGATCAGGGAGTCGCCGGGCTGGAGCAGCACCTCGGTGTCGGGCGAGGTGATCGACTCGAGCAGCCCCAGCGCCGTACCACCCTCGCCCACGAAGGACACCTTGCCGTCCGCGTGCACGAGCACCGCCCGGTCGTGCCCGGCCAGGTGCAGGCAGACCTTCAGCACGTTGTCCGGCGACCGGGTCACCGAGGCCATCGCCAGCGTGCAGTAGCGCCCACCACCGCGCTGGACCAGCGTCTTGTTGACCCGGCAGAGGATCTCGCCCATCGGCTTGCCGTCGTCGACCAGGATGCGGATCACGTCGCGGACCAGGCCGGTCACCGTGGCCGCCTGGACGCCCTTGCCCGACACGTCGCCGACGACCACGACCCAGCTGTCCGGTCCCGAGGGCACCACGTCGTAGAAGTCGCCACCCACCTCGGAGCCGGTCGGCACGTACTCCGCGGCGAAGCCGACGCCCTCGACCTTGGGGAGCGCCGGCGGCAGGAGCGAGGCCTGCAACGTACGCGCGACTTTGTGCCTTTCGTCGTGAATGCGGGCGTTGTCGATCGCCAGGGCCGCGCGCCGCGCCACGTCCTCCAGCACATTCACCTCGTCGGCGTCCTGCCGGATGCGGTGGTGCCGGCCCACGGCCAGCGTGCCGAGGCGGGTTCCCCGGGCGACCAGCGGCACCGCGAAGCCCTCGGTCGGGGCGCCCAGCATCACCTGGGTACCCAGGCGGGACGCCTCCTCGAGCCGGGTGAGGATCGAGTCGGGCCCGGTCTCGGCGAGCCGCTCGTGCAGCTGGGGGAGGGTCGCCTCGTCCGCGTGGGTCACCGCGGCGAGCTGCAGCCGGCCCCACGCGTCGGTGGTGTGCACCGCGCACCACTGGCCCAGCCGGGGCACCACGAGCTGCGGGATCAGCGCCATCGTGAGGTTGACGTCGAGCGACTGGGCCAGCAGCTCGCTCGCCTCGGCCAGGAAGGTCAGCCAGGTCTGCCGGCGCAGGTCGGTGCGGCGCAGGCGGTCATTCTCCAGATGGAGCGAGAATCGCTCGGCGACCAGCGTGGCCAGCGGCTGGGCATAGCCGGTGGGGGAGGCGTCCAGTTCGAGCTCGCCCGAGTAGGGCCGCTGGACGGCGAGCGGCACCCGGATCGTGTCGGCGTCGTCGCGCGGCGCCCGACCGTAACGGGCCAGCAGTTGGCGTCCGCCGCCGTCACCCCGGTCGAGCCGGATCACCCCGCCGGCCGCGCCGGTCAGCCGGGCGAGCTGGGACAGCAGGTCGGCGGCGAACTCGGCCACCCCTTCCTCGGCCTGCCGCTCGGGCGTGACCTGCAGAAGTGTGGTGAGGGCGCCGACACTGGGGGTCCCCGTCTCGGGGACATTGGCCGCCGTCGGGAGGACGTTGGTGGTGCGGCTGCCGCCATCCGGTTCGAGCCGGAACCAGACGCCCTTGCCCGTGCCCTCGTGCACCGTGCCCCAGCGGCTCGCGAAATGGTCGACCAGCAGCAGGCCACGTCCACGCTCAGCGACCTCGCCGAGGTCCACGCTCTCGTTGCGCGGGCCGACCGCGAGTTGCTCGACCGGGCCGGGCGCGAAGTCGGTGACCGTTACGGTGAGCCCGGTGGCGTCGGCCCGCACCTCGATGTCGAGCTCGGTGTTGGCGTGCACGACTGCGTTGGTCGACAGCTCCGTCGTCAGCAGCAACGCCTCGTTGAGCAGGGAATCCAGCCCACCCTCCTCGAGCACCGAGCGCACCAGGGCGCGCGCGGCCGCCGGCGTACGCCGGTCGTTGGGCAGCCGGACCCGGCGTACGAGAGCTGCCGCGATACGTCCCGCCTCTACCGACACGCCTGCATCCTCTCGCGCCGACCGGCTTCGCACAAAGCTGTAC
>DASRYP010000752.1:0-7551 GCA_035687165.1 Actinoplanes sp.
GACCAGCACTACACCTACGACGACGCCGGTAACGTCACCGAGATCGCCGACAAACCGACCGGCGGCGGCTACACCGACATCCAATGCTTCACCTACGACCGCTACCAGCGGCTACAAGACGCTTGGACCCCCACCCCCGACGACTGCGCCACCGCCCCGACCACCAGCACCACCCTCGGCGGCCCCGCACCCTACTGGCAGACCTACACCTACACCGCCAGCGGCGCCCGCGGCACCCTGATCGACCACAACACCACCAACGGCGACGCCACCACCACCTACCGGTTCAGCGACACCACCCCCACCGACCCCACCACCGGACACCCCCACGCGCTGCGCAGCACCACCACCAAAGACACCAGCGGCACCAAAACCGTCACCTACAACTACGACAACGCCGGCAACACCAAAACCCGACCCGGCCCGAACGGCACCCAAACCCTGGTCTGGGACCCCGAAGGCCACCTGCAATCAGTCACCGACACCGCCGGCAGCACCAGCTACCTCTACGACGCCGACGGCAACCGGCTGATCAGCCGCGACACCACCGGCCGAACCCTCTACCTGCCGAACCAGGAACTCCGCTACACCAACAGCACCGCCAAGACCACCTGCACCCGCTACTACGACTTCGCCGGCGCCACTCTCGCGCAACGCACCACCAAAGGCATCACCTGGCTGGCCAGCGACCACCAGGGCACCCAGAACGTGATGATCGACGAGGACACCCTCACCGACACCATCCGCCGGCAAACCCCGTTCGGCACCACCCGCGGGCAGAAGGCGACCTGGGAAAACACCAAGGGCTTTGTCGGCGGCACCAACGACCCCACCGGCCTGGTCCACCTCGGCGCTCGCGAATACGACCCAGCACTGGGCAGGTTCATCTCCGTCGACCCCGTATTCGACTCCGGCGACCCGCAATCGCTGGAGGGCTACGCCTACGCCGACAACAGCCCCGTCGTCCGCGCCGACCCGTCCGGGCTACGCAGCGACCCCGACGCCGACGTACACGGCAACACCCCGGCAGCCAAACCCAAACCCGCAGCCGACGACACCCCTGAACCGCCGGAAAATCCCCCGCCCGCCGAACAGCCGAAGAAAAAGAAGTGCCACTGGGGTTGCTGGGTCAGCGACACCTTCTCCAAAGGCGCGAACTGGGTCGACGACCACAAAGCCCAAATCGCCGGAGCGGTTGTCGGTGGCGTTGTCGGTATTGGCTGCGCGGCGGCGATCGGCGTTACCGGTATCGGCGCGGTGGCGTGCGGCGCGGCAGCCGGCGCGGTCAGCAGCATGGTCGAGTACTCGATCTCGACAGCAGTCGAACACAAAGGCAACTTCAGCTGGGGCGGCCTCGCCGAGAACGCCGCTATCGGCGCGGTCGTGGGCGGCCTCATGGGTGGCGTCATGTCGGTCGGCGGCGCAGGCGTTCAAGCCGGAGCAAGGTCGCTGCTCGCCGGTTCCGGAGCCCGCGCCGCGGCGTCCGCGGGCAAAGCCGCCGTCAAAAAAGAAGCCAGCAACATCGCCAGCGGCTTGACCCGCAACGGCTTCGGCAAATCCGCAGCCAAAGCCGCCGAAGGCGCCGACACGGGCGCACCCAAGGGGGGGATCCTGCCCCACAACACACAGCTTCGCCGGAGCCACGCTGGTCCTGATGGCCGACGGCACGACCAAACCCATCTCCAAGGTCAAGGCCGGTGACAAGGTCACCGCGACCGACCCCACCACCGGAAAGCACTACAAAAAGACCATTCAAAAGGTCCACATCAACCACGACACCGCCCTGACCGACCTCAAGGTCGAGATCAACGGCAAAACCTCCGTCCTCCGCACCACTCAGCACCATCCCTTCTGGGACCAAACTACCGAAAGATGGGTCGACGCCAGCGACCTCGACAAGGGGAGACACGCTCCGCACACAGGGCACGGCTACCCCGCAGATCACCCGCACGGCGAACTACGTCGGCGCCCGCACCATGTACGACCTCACAGTCGACACCATCCACACCTACTATGTGCTTGCCGGCACCACTCCGGTCCTTGTCCACAACTGCGGAGGCCTTCCCGAGGGATATAGCTCATCTCCAGGATTGCGTGGCGATCCCTACCATCCGGACGAAGTTGCGAAGCGCAGCGCACAGAATAGTGAACTGTACCGTCTGCCAGTGCAAGACAGGGCGGCAGCGTTGGGATACAAATCTAGAATTCCCGCGCAGCGTGCACCATTCAACTCCCATGGGCAGGTTGTCTTTTCGGATGGGAAGAACTACATCACGCCGGATGTCGACGGGCACAACGTCTCGGATGGCTGGAAGATGTTCAACCGCAGAGGCCAACGGATCGGAACCTATGATGCAGACCTCAACTACCTCAAAGAATGACAGCTTCGCCATCCAGGTGGTCGGGCGGCCCTCGTCGCCCGTGTTCGATCCAGCTGATGAAACAGCTGGCCTGATCAGGGTCGGGGGCTTCCGGGAGACGTTCCCGATGGCTTTGGGCTATTGGAGTGTCAATGAGTATGTTGCGAGTTGGAAGCGGGCGCTAGCGCTCTTGGAGGATTCCGGGGATGCTGTGGCGTGTCTCGTTGCGTCCATGGTCGATCCGCAAAAAGGTAATTTCGTCAACTGTTGGCCTCTTTATCGGATTGGCGAAACCGTTCTCGTACAGAACGCCATCGTCTTTCTCCAGGAGTTGAGTGCGGCCTTCGATCCGGACAATCCATGGCTTTCCGTCGAACCACATTCTGTTGTGGATGAGGATGGAAATCGCATCTCCGAATGGTCTGTAGCTCTTTCTGATGTGCGGAGTTTCCGCGAATCTGGCCTCTACTTGGCCGACCGAAACGGTGGTGACGGTGCGTAGCGGCGAGCTGTCGAAGTGTGCCAACTGTCGGCGCAGTGCGCCTGCGTTGCCGTCAGGGTTGCCGTCAAGCGGCGCATCCTATCGTCCAACGTCGATATTATTGCCGTGATGTGCGGGACACTGCGGTCGCCAATGCGCGATCCGCTCGGAGGCTCGTTGCCCTTGTTGGTTCGGCGTTGATGGGCGTGCGCGGGGCCGTAGGCCTGTAGCGCGTGCGCGCGGCCCCGGCCTCGGCCGGGGCCGCTCTTGATCCTGTAGAGCAGTTTTGAACAACCTGGCGACCCTGGTGGTTAATTTGCGCCGCGCCGGTCGGCTTGTTGGTTTCGGACGGTGATGTGGGTAGATGATTTTGTCTGCGGTCGTTCATCCCCTCGTTACGGCCGTAGGATCGGGACTTGTCATGAGCATGCAACCAATCGACTGGCCGGAGCCGGATCCGTTGATCGCGGCGGCGATCGCCGCGAAGTATCGGGGTGCCCGTCCGCGTCCGTTGGCGGTGTTGATCCGTGACCGGCTGGGTCAGTGGCTGGCAGACGGCCAGTTCGCGGCGGCGTTCGGGGTGCGGGGCCGGCCGGGCTGGTCACCGTCGCGGCTGGCGTTGGTGACGGTGTTGCAACAGGCGGAGAACCTGACCGATCGGCAGGCGGCCGAGGCGATCCGGACCCGGATCGACTGGCAGTACCTGCTGGGCTTGGCCTTCGACGACCCGGGCGTCGATCACAGCGTGCTGGCCGAGTTCCGGGCCCGGCTGGTCGAAGCCGGTCTGGAACACCTCGCCCTGGACGCGTTACTGGCCCGCCTGACCGCTGACGGGTTGGTCAAAGCGGGCGGTAAACAACGCTCCGATTCAACGAACGTCCACGCCGCGGTGGCCGCGTTGAACCGTCTGGAACTGGTCGGCGAAAGCGTACGGGCCGCGTTCGAAGCCCTGGCCGTAGCGCATCCGGCCTGGCTGGAACAACGGATCTGCGTGGCGGACTTCACCCACCGCTACGGCACCGCGATGACGACCTGGCGGCCCCCGGCCTCACAGACCCGACGCGACGAACTGGCCATCGCCTACGCCCGTGACGGTTACGCGTTACTCGAAGCGGTCTACGACCCGCAGGCACCGGTATGGCTGGCTGAACTGCCACCGATCGACACCCTGCGGCAGGTGTTGTTGCAGAACTACACCCGCACCACCGGCAACCACGGCCGGGAGGTGATCAAACGGCGGGAGAAAGCCCCTGACGGGGACGGACTCCCGCCCGGTCATCGACGCATCGCCTCCCCGTATGACACCGACGCCCGCTGGGGCGTCAAACGCGACACGTTCTGGCTGGGCTACAAACTGCACCTCACCGAAACCTGCGACGACCCGCCGGCCTGCACCTGCCCACCCGCCGGCGACAACCCGTCACCCGAGCGCCGGCACGGCAACGGCTGTGAACGTCTGGTGTTCCCGAACCTGATCACCCAGGTGGCCACCACCGACGCCACCGTCACCGACAACCAGATGACCGCACCCATCCACGACGCTCTGGCCGCCCGGAACCTGAAACCCGGCCGGCACTATGTGGACTCCGGCTACCTGTCCGCCGCCATCGTCGTGACCGCCCGCACCCACCACGGTGTCGCGCTGATCGGGCCGCTACTAGGCCGTGTCTCGTGGATCTTTGGTGAGGTCGCGTAGCCAGATTTTGATGATGGCGACGTCGATAGTGGCCAACCCCGCCGCATGAGTAGGAATTAACCACCAGGATCCTGACCAGCGCCAAAACCGAAAGCCCTCATCAAGCACGCGACTTTGAAGTCGCCCTGGCGTCGCCGCCGAGGTGGCGTTGGAAGTCGCAGATGTCTGACGCCCAGTTCTGTGCCGCGAAGCGTGTTTGATTTTCAGGTTAATGAACCAGAGCGAGGGTCGACGGCGGCCAGGCGGCCCCTGACCAACTGCTGGAACGGCTGGTCGCGTCCCGACCCCGACCGGGGTGACACCCCGACCGGGGTGACACGACACCCCGACAGCTCGCCCCTGCTGGAATTGCTGGTCAGGTCGCTGCTGTGCGGCCGCGGCGAGCCGAGTGCGTGATCACCCTTGCGGTGGCGGACGGGCGCGGCGAAGGTAGGGAGATGGAACGCCCTGAACTCGATGGTGCCCGGCTGCGGCTGATGGCCGAGGCCGACGGCACCTTTGAGCGCGTCGAACGCGAGTTGCACGACGGCGTACTGCAGCGCCTGACCACCTCGGGCCTGGAGTTGGAGCTCGTCCGGGCCTCGCTGCCGGACAGCCATCCGGCCCGCGTCGAGCTCGCCGGGATCGCGGGGCAGCTGCGGGAGATGGCCGCCCAGGTGCGGGAGCTGTCGTTCCGGACGTTCCCGGCGATCCTCACCGAGGCCGGCCTCGGCCCGGCGTTGCGGTCGTTGAAGCGGCACGCTTCGCTGCCGATCGAACTCGATCTGCCGACACTGCGCCGAATCCCGGCCCTGTTCGAGGCGACCGCCTACCAACTCGTCGCGGAGGTGGCCCGACAGGCCGGCAGCCACCTCACCGTACGGGCCGAGGAGTGCGACGACCGGCTCCGTCTCACTCTGGCCGCCGGCGGCGACATCGTGCTGCGGCCAGTGCTTCGCGACCGGCTCGACGCGCTGGGCGCCGAGGTGACGGTCGGGGCGGCGACGGTCACGGTGGTGTTCCCCGTGCCGCTGCTCTTGGCGGAGTTCTAGTTCGCGTGTCGGCGAGCTCCTTGATCTCGTCCGGCGGGTTCGCGCTGCCGGGCAATGGTCAACGGCTTCCGGTGGCCAGGGCTTTCGCGACGGCTTCGCGGTAGGGCAGCGGCACCCGGGGCAGGATCGTCCGGATCGGGTCGGGATCGCCGGTCATGTCGACCCGAAGGCTGTCGAGCGCACCTTGGATCGCGCCCGGCGGAAGCTTGGCCAACCGGGTGACGAGCGGGGCGAAGGACGCGACGAGGCCCAGCGGCAGGTGGACCTTCGCGGGCGGACGACGGTTCAGGACCTCGGCGATGACATCGATCATCTGATCGTTGGTCAGCGCCTGATCGGCGCCCACATCGAAGCGTCGTCCGTGGGCGCGGGGATCGTCGAGCACCCCCACCAGGTAGTAGACAAGGTCGTCGACGTGCAGGGCCAACGCCCGCTGCTGGCCGTCACCGATGTCGATCGCGAGCGGCCTCCTCGCCTGTCCGACCAGCGAGTCGAAGCCACGCGCCCCGACGCCGACGATCTGGCCGGACTGGATGATGGTGACGTCGAGTCCACTGCCGAGCAGGAACTGTTCGGCCTGCCAGCGTCCCCGGAGCCACGCGCTCTGGGCGTCCGGCTCGATCCCGAGCGACGTCACATAGATGAGGCGCTGCGTGCCCTGGGCCTTGCAGGCGTTCACAACATTGGCCAGGCCGTTCTTCTCGATCTCCATGAAGTCCTGGTGGTTCGCGCCCTTGGCCTGCGGGGACAGGGTGTGGATGCAGACGTAGACGGCGTCGATGGACTCCAGTGCGCGGTCCATCGACGCGCCGTCGGAGATGTCGGCCCGGACGGTCTCGCAGCCGACGGCGGCCAGATCCTGGAGGCGCTCGGGGTCGCGCGCCGAGCAGCGGACCCGGCGGCGGTCCGAGAGTAAGGCCCGGGAGACCTGTCGGCCGAGATACCCCGAGGCGCCGATGACGAGAACTTTGCCGGCTGCGTTAGGCATGACGTCTCCATGTTTGTCGATGTGGGCCGCTCATGGCCAGTCGTCGGTGTCCTCGAGGGAGTGCTCGCTGAACTTCCCCAGCCTGCCGACGACTTGGGTCCGGCGTCCGCGAAGCCAATCCGGCATGACCGCTTCCCAGAGGCGGATCGAGGGCACATAGAGCACGGGCGGGCTGACGCCCCAGCCGGCCGGAAAGCTGAAACTTCGGTCGTCCTCCTGGTAGTGCACTTCCTCCTTCCAGCGGGTGAAGATCTCGAACTCGCCGTTCTCGTCGGCCGGCATGCTGTGTCACACTCCTGGCAGGGACTGGATGGCAGGGCGAGGATAAGTCCGCCCGGCCGGCCGCGGAATGGCCGCGGTCGCATCACGCGTCGGCACGATAGAAATGTGCGTCGCAGCGAAAACCGGGCCGACCTGGGAGGTCGGCGGCGGTGAAGGCCCCCGCTGGCCGGTAGAAGAAGCTCCCCGCAGGCGTCAATGACACCCGCGCGGTTCGTCGGCAGGATTACCACATCCGCACCTTTCTCCGGTGTCGCGAGAACCTAGGGGTTCGCAGTGCTTGACTCTCAACTCCGTGACGGCCCGCTGCGTGGCCGCGAGGCGGAGCTCGCCGTGATCGACCGCTTGGTGTCCGCGCTCGGGGCCGGCGACGGCGGAGTCCTGCTTCTGGACGGCGCGGCCGGAATCGGCAAGTCCCGGCTCGCCGCCGAGGTGCTCGGCCGGGCGCAGCGGTCGGGGCTGCGAATCCTCCAGGTCGAGGCGGCCCGGGGCCGGTTCGCACCCTTCCCGCTGCTGCTGGACACCGCCCTGGGCTTGGACTCCCCGGTTCGGTCGAGGCCGGGTACGGCGTTTCGGTCAGCCGCCGCGGCCGACCCCCTCGTGATCGTCATCGACGATCTGCACCGGGCGGACGCGGAGACCGCGATGGCCCTCCGCACGCTGGTCGCCGAGCTGCGGCACGTCGGTGTCCTCTGGGTGCTGGCCGCGCGCCGGGC
>DASRYP010000753.1:0-3286 GCA_035687165.1 Actinoplanes sp.
GAACGGGATCACCGGGTGCAACAGACGCAGGAGCTGGTCGAGCACGTGCCCGAGGACGCGGCGGCTGTTGGCGGCTGCGGCGTCGTCTCCGGCCAGCACCGGCTTGCTCAGCTCGAGGTACCAGTCGCAGATGTCGTCCCAGGCGAAGTGGTAGAGCGTGTCGCAGACCTTCGCGTACTCGTACGTGGCGAACAGCTCGTCCACCTCGCCGATCACGTGCTGCAGGCGGGACAGGACCCACTTGTCGATCGCCGACAGTTCCGACGCGTCGGGCAGCGGGCCCTCAACGGTCGCGCCGTTCATCAGCGCGAACCGGGTAGCGTTCCAGAGCTTGTTGCAGAAGTTGCGCGACCCCTGGCACCACTCCTCGCTGATCGGCACGTCGGAGCCGGGGTTGGCGCCGCGGGCCAGCGTGAAGCGGGTGGCGTCGGCGCCGTACCGATCGATCCAGTCGAGCGGGTCGACGACGTTGCCGAACGACTTCGACATCTTTTTGCCGTGGCCGTCGCGGACCATGCCGTGCAGGTTGACCACGTCGAACGGCGGCACGTCACCCATCGCGTAGAGGCCGAACATCATCATCCGGGCGACCCAGAAGAAGAGGATGTCGTAGCCGGTGACCAGCACGCTGGTCGGGTAGAACTTCGCCAGCTCGGCGGTCTGCTCGGGCCAGCCCATCGTCGAGAACGGCCACAGCGCCGAGGAGAACCAGGTGTCGAAAACGTCCTCGTCCTGGGTCCAGCCCTCGCCGGTGGGCAGCTGCTCGTCGGGGCCGACGCAGACGACCTGGCCCTCCGGCCCGTACCAGACCGGGATGCGGTGACCCCACCACAGCTGGCGCGAGATGCACCAATCGTGCATGTTGTCGACCCAGGCGAAGTAGCGCTTGGAGAGTTCGGCCGGCTCGACCTTCACCCGGCCGTCGCGCACGGCGTCGCCGGCTGCTTTGGCCAACGGCCCGGTGCTGACGAACCATTGCAGCGACAGCCGCGGTTCGACAGTGGTCTTGCAGCGCGAGCAGTGCCCCACCGAGTGCAGGTAGGGCCGCTTCTCGGCGACGATCCGCCCCTGTTCGCGCAGCGCGGCGACGACGGCGGGCCGAGCCTCGTAACGGTCAAGGCCCAGGAACGGGCCGTGCACGGTGACGACCGCGTGCTCGTCCATGATCGTGATGCTCGGCAGATCGTGGCGCTGGCCGATCTCGAAGTCGTTCGGGTCGTGCGCCGGGGTCACCTTGACCGCGCCCGTGCCGAAGGCCGGGTCGACGTGCTCGTCGGCGACGATCGGGATGCGCCGGCCGGTGAGCGGCAGCTCGACATCGGTGCCGATCAGGTGCTGATAACGCTCGTCGTCCGGGTGCACGGCCACGGCGGTGTCACCGAGCATCGTCTCGGCCCGCGTGGTCGCGACGACGATCGAGTTGTCCCCGTCCCCGTAGCGGATCGAGACAAGCTCACCCTCGTCCTCGGTGTGCTCCACCTCGATGTCGCTGAGCGCGGTCAGACAGCGCGGGCACCAGTTGATGATCCGGTTGGCCCGATAGATCAGCTCATCCTCGTACAGCCGCTTGAAGATCGTCTGGACGGCCCGCGACAGGCCCTCGTCCATCGTGAACCGCTCACGTGACCAGTCCACCGAGTCGCCCAGCCGGCGCATCTGCCCGAGGATCGCGCCGCCCGACTGCGCCTTCCACTCCCAGACCTTCTCCACGAACTTCGCGCGCCCCAGATCATGCCGGGAGAGCTGCTGCGAGGCGAGCTGGCGCTCCACCACGTTCTGCGTGGCGATGCCGGCGTGGTCCATGCCCGGCAGCCAGAGCACCTCGAAGCCCTGCATGCGCTTGAGCCGGGAGAGCACGTCCTGAATCGTGTGGTCGAGAGCGTGCCCGACGTGCAGCGACCCGGTGACGTTGGGCGGTGGGATCACGATCGAGAACGCTGGCTTGTCGCTGGCCGGGTCCGCGGTGAAGTAGCCCTCCGACACCCACTTCTCGTACCGCCGCTGCTCTACCTCGCCCGGAAGGTACTGGGCGGAGAGGCCTCCGGTGGGCCGGTCGTCCGGCGTGCGGTTCTGGGTCTTCTCGGTCACCGGACAAGTCTACGGATGCCTGTCGCCGAACCCCAATTTCGCACCGGTGGCCCTTGCTACGCTCCCCCAATGCCCGACCCCGCCCCCACCACGACCGCCCCGGACGGCACCGCCTCGGACGGCACGTCCCCGGACGCCATCCCCGCCAAGGGCACAGCCCCGGACGGCACAACCCCACAGGACACGACCGCCGACGCGACGAGTCCGGCCGACCCGGATCCGGTCGACGTCTCGTCCGATGACAGCGGGGCCGAGAAGAGTCAGGTCTCCACGAATTCGTCCACGGCTGATGAAGGTCCGGACCACGTGAGTTCGATCGACCTCGACCCGGCCGGCCCGAACGCGATAAACCTCGGCTTCACCTCTGCCGCTTCCGACAATGAAGCCGCGACAGATCAAAAGCCCAAGACCCGAGGCCGCGTACGTCGTGTCCTGATCGCCATTCTCCTGGCGGTGGCGATTGCGGGAATGACAGCGCTGGCCTTCGCCAGTTGGCGGATCATCGCGCAACGGCACGCCCTTCTCGAGATTCAGCCCCAGGTGGGCCCGCTGAGCCTTGATTATTCGAGCGAGGGTGCCGTTACCGCCGACTATCTGCGGACGGCGCTGGCGGCCGAGGTGGAACTGGACACCACCGTCGGCGCCGTCTATCGCGAATCCCCCGAGAAGTCGGTCCTGTTCCTCGGCGGCACCGGCTTGATCTGGACTCCGGCCAAGGACCTGGACACCGCGATGGACCTGATCTCCGACAACGAGGGTTCCGTCACCGATCTGCACGAGGTGGACCCGGGCCCGCTGTCCGGAACCATGAAATGCGGTGTCACGAAGGCCAGCGACGGCGACCTGACCGTCTGCGGCTGGGCCGACCACGGCAGCTTGGCCCTGGCGCTGTTCAACAACCGTCCCCCGGCCGAGGCGGCCCCGCTGATGCTGGAAATGCGAAACATTACCGAGTCCCGCTAGAGAACTTCGCATTCGAGATTCGGTTGCCTCCGGGCACGGGCAGGGCCTACTCCGTGGGGTGGGCCCTGGCCGGAGGGCAGCGGCGGGTCAACTCCTGCGGGAATAGGTCCGTAAATAGCAGTAAGCCCACCCCGGTCTGGGGTGGGCTTACTGTCACGTTGAGTCCGGCGGCGTCCTACTCTCCCACACCCTCCCGAGTGCAGTACCATCGGCGCTGGAGGGCTTAGCTTCCGGG
>DASRYP010000754.1:0-2785 GCA_035687165.1 Actinoplanes sp.
TACATGGGCAACCGCATCACGGCGGAGGCCACCCGCTACCCCGGGACGTGGACGACCTTCGCGATGCAGCGCAAGGCGTGGGGCCTGCGCGTCGACCAGTACCCGTCCACCCACCCGGTGGCGCCGGCCGAGGTCGCCGACACCGACCAGGCGCTGCTGAACTTCGACGGCATCTCGTACGCGAAGGGTGCGGCCGTCCTCAAGCACCTGGTCGCCTGGGTGGGCGACGAGGCGTTCCGGGCCGGGGTGAACGCGCACTTCTCGGCGCACGCCTTCGGCAACGCGACGCTCGACGACCTGCTCGTCGCGCTCTCCGAGGCGAGCGGGCGGGACCTCACGGCCTGGGCCGACGTCTGGCTGCGCCGGGCCCAGGTGAACACGTTGCGGACCGAGGTGGTGCGCGCCGGCGACACGTACGCCGAGGTGGCCGTCCGGCAGACCGCCCCCGAGGCCCATCCGACGCTGCGCCCGCACAAGTTGGGCATCGGTCTCTGGGACCGGGGTACCGACGGGACGGTGACGCGACGCAAGCTGGTCGAGGTCGAGGTGGACGCCGTCGGCCGGACAGTCGTGCCCGAGCTCACCGGTGAACCAGTGGCCGACCTGCTGCTTCTCAACGACGGCGACCTGACGTACGCCAAGATCCGGCTCGACGACGAGTCGGCCGCCGCCGTGCCGGCCGTGCTGCCGCTGCTCGGCGACTCGCTGACCCGCGCCGTCCTCTGGGCGGCCACGCTGGACGCCGTGGTCGACGGCGAGCGTCCGGTGGCCGAACTGGTCACGCTGGTGCTGGCCGCGCTGCCGGCGGAGTCCGAGGTCGTGATCGTCGAGGATGTACTGCGGGCCACCCGCAGCCTGGTCGACCGTTATTCCACTCCGGAGACCCGGCCGGCCGCCCTCGACCTGGTCGCGCAGGCCACCGACCGACTGCTCGCCGTCGCCGAGCCGGGCGGATCACGTCAACTCGCCGCGGCTCGCGGTCTGATCAGCGCCACCGTCGACGCGACTCGCCTGCAGGGCTGGCTGGCGGGCCGGGACGTCCCCGACGGACTGCCCGTCGACGCCGACCTGCGCTGGCTGATCGTCTATCGGCTCGCGGTCCTCGGCGCGGCCGGCACTGATGTGATCGACGCCGAGTTCGAACGCGACCGCAGTGCCACCGGTGAGCAGTGGGCCGCCCGCTGCCGTGCCGCGCGCCCGGACGCCGAGGCCAAGGCGGCTGCGTGGGCCGCGATCATCGGGGACGGGTCGCTCTCCAACCGTCTGGTCGAGATGACCGCGTCCGGCTTTTGGCAGCCCGAGCAGATCGACCTGATCCGGCCGTACGTGCCGCGCTACTTCGCCGAGATGCCACAGATGATGCGGATGCGCAGCGGCATGAGCGCCGAGCGGACGGCCACGGCGGCCTATCCGGACGTGGTAGTCGAGCCGGAGACCCGGCGCCTCGCCGGTGACCTGCTCGCGGACGACGGTCTCGACCCGATCCTGCGGCGCGTGGTCGGGGACGCCGACGACGATCTTCGCCGGGCGCTGGCTGCGCGCTTTTGACCTTTAGGCTCAGCTTCGACCGATACGGTGCAGTTGTGGAGTGGTCCGAGGAGTTGGCTGCGGGGCTGCTGCAGGCCGCCCCGGACGCGATCCTGGTATTCAAGGACAACCGGATCCTGTTGGTCAACGAGCGGGCCGAGCAGCTGTACGGACGATCGCGGGACGAGCTGGTCGGGCTGGAGATCGAGCAGCTGCTGACCGACGACTCCCGGATGATGCTGCCGGAACGCCGCCGCCGCATCCAGGACGCCCGGCCCGGCCCGCTCGGGGCGGTCGTCACCACGATCCGGCGGGCGGATGGCTCGGAGGTCCTGATCGAGTCGTCCGTCGCGCTCGTGGACACGGCACAGGGCCGGGTCGCGGTGGCAGTGGTGCGTGACCTCAGCGAGCGGGCCCGGGCCGAGCAGGAGAGGGCTCAGCTGCGCGACGAGGCCCAGGCGCACCGCAACCAGCGGCTGGAGAGCCTGGGCCAACTAGCCGGCGGGATCGCCCACGACTTCAACAACATGCTCGGCGTGATCGTCAACTACGCGAGCTTCGTCGTCGAGGAGGCCGAGTCGGCCGAGCCGGACATCGCGATGATGGCCGCCGACGCGCGCCAGGTGATCAAGGCGGGGGAGCGCGGCACCGACCTCACCCACCGGCTGCTCGCCTTCGCCCGCCGCGAGGTCGTCCGCCCCGAGGTGATCGACCTCAACCAGTTGATCTTCGGGGCCGAGGCGATGCTGCGCCGCTCGATCGGTGACGGTGTGACCCTGATCCTGCGGCCGGGCCAGGACCTGCCGCCGGTCGTCTGCGACCCCGCCCAGATCGATCAGCTGCTGGTCAACCTGGCGCTGAACGCGCGCGAGGCGATGCCCTCGGGCGGCAATCTCGTCATCGACACGAGCAGCCACGACGAGCGGGTGCGGCTGCGGGTCAGCGACTCCGGCCAGGGCATGACGGCGGCGGTGGTCGAGCGGGCCTTCGAGCCGTTTTTCACTACCAAGGCCAGCGGCGAGGGCACCGGGCTCGGGCTGGCCACCGTCTACGGCATCGCGACCCAGGCCGACGGCGAGGTGAGCATCGCGTCCGAGCCCGGCCTGGGCACCACGGTCACCGTGCTGCTGCCGGCCGCCGCGCGGGTCGACGTCGACGTCGACGCGGCCCCGGCCGAGCCCGTGCGGATCGACGGGCAGGGTGAGACGTTGCTGGTGGTCGAGGACGAGGCGGCGCTGCGCGACGTGGCGGGGCGGAT
>DASRYP010000755.1:0-8169 GCA_035687165.1 Actinoplanes sp.
GCCAGGCGCGGGTGAACAGGTCGTCGTAGTCAGGTCCGCCTTTGCCGTCGATGAGCACGAACTGCACCGCCGGACTGCCGGCGAGCTGGCAGAAGCGGGCGTTGAGGAAACTGGTCTTGCCGTAGCCGGCCAGACCCGCCACGACGACCCCGGACACCCCTGCGCTGCAGATGGTGACCAGCTGCCCGTCGGCGTCGACACCGGCCGCCCACACCGTCGGATCACCGGACGTGTCCGTCCACTCCGACAGTTCCGTAAGCGGGTCATGCAGCAGCGCGCGCAGCCGCACCCGGCCGGGACGGGTCTGCTCCACACGGACCAGCGGTACCCGCCACACATCGGCCAGATGTCCAGCAGCGTCGGTGAACTCCTTGACCCCGAGCCGGCCGATCGTGGACGCGTCGACGCGCACGCCCCACCGCTCGGGGTGGACGGTGATCGCCGGCAACAGTTCCCGGGTGATCACGGTCGTGTACGGGGTCGCCGACCAGATCGGCGGTCGGTGCCGCTCGATCTGCACCAAACCCACCCGGCGGGCGGTCCGCCGCCACGTGTACTTGATCCGCCACGCCGCCCGCAGCACCGGCCGCGCCTGCTTGCCAGCCGCCACGTATCGCACGGCGTACGCACCGAGCCACACGAGTGCCACCAGGGCGGTGACTGCCAGCACGACGGCCGGCACCATCATGAGCGAGTTCAGGTCGGGAGGTTCGATCATCCGGCCTTCACCCCCGTCAACGACTCGGCCCGGAAGATCTGCCAGGCCCGGCCGTTCTTCTCCCCCGCGATGAACGTCAACCCGGCCGCCCGGACCATCTGCCCCACGGCCAGGTCCTTGGGTATCGCGGGCTGCGGCACCGACACCCGCAACACCTGCGGCTGCCCACCCTCGACCGTCAACGCGAGGGGTACCTCCGCCAGCGGTGCGCCCGTGACCCGGTCGGTCGCGGCGACACCGTTGGCCTTGTCCTTGAACTGCGGCACCGGTAAACCCAGCACCAGCAGCATCCGGCTGCCATCAATCGGCAACACCAGCATGTTGTTGCTCCCTTGACTTGCGGTCACGCCACCACGGCGTGCGTCCCGTGCGTCTAAGGTGTAACGTGACACCCGTGGCAGTCAAGGGAGTTGCTGGCATGAGTGTCATGTGACACCCGTCTCGCCTGATCAGCCCGTGACGATTACGATTCCGGGCATGGCCCACGACCCCGACGACAAACGAGCCCTGTTCCAACAGGTCGTCGACGACATCCTCGAACGGATCCGCGACGGACGCCTCAACCCCAACGACCCCCTACCGTCCGCCCGGAAAATGGCCGACGTGTACGGCGTGGCCTCCATGACCGCCCAACGCGCGCTACGCGAGCTGCAAAACCGGCGCATCACCTACGCCGTCGCTGGCAAAGGCACCTTCGTGCACCCCGACGCCTTCGACCTCCTGCGCGGCGGTGTTCTACAGGAGCCGATCGACGACCCCGAACTCAGGCGCCGGGTCGCGGCCTACCTCGCCGACCAGCAGGCCATCACCATCCGCTACCACCAGGCCCGCACCCTGGACGAGAAGAACGCCGCCCTGCAAGACCTGCTCGGCCACACCGACACGCATAGTCAGCTCATCGATGAAGTGATCAAATACCAGGCCGACCACGGCAACTTCGCCAAACCACCCGCCATCGCAGCAGTCACCAGCGACGACAAGCCGCCAGCCACACCCACCAAACGCCGCAGCAGCCGCACCCGCGAACCCAAGCAGTAACCACCAGCCGGGGCCAGGTTGGTTCAAAACTGCTCTACATAATCAAGAAGCGGCCCGGCGCAAGGCCGGGCCGCGCGCACGCGCTACAGACCTACGGCCCCGCGCGCACGCCCGCCAACACCAAGCCACCAAACCATAGGCAAGGGTGACGGTGAAGTGCCGCAGCGCGACGAGAGAGCTGCGCATGTAGCGCCTTACTGGCGTGCACCTTGACGCACCCGTCCGCCCAACTCGCACCGAACCTCGGTCGATCGATGATCTTAGATCAACGGATCGCATTGACGGCAGCCGTGACGGCAACGCGGGCCGACAACTGCGCACCCCAACACACAACAGCGGACGAGTCCTTACGGAGCGTGACTCGCCCGCCGCCCGTGATGAGTATTTAGGATCAGGCCGTCGAGCCATCCAGCAGCCATGACCTAACACGATCAAAAAGCTCGGTCAGCGATGATTCACCCTCAACTTGGCAGTGCTCTGACACAATCTGACCGCTCGCCACCTCAGCCAAATCCATCTCCGACTGACCGTCTGCCCACAGAACGACCTGACTCATCCGCGATGCACCTTCCACAATCCAGCTGATCGAACGCGGATTGCGATCTTCTGGCGACAATTCAACTTTCGATTCGAACGCATGCTCAATCAAACTCAGTTCGGCACGGTTAATCAAAGATATGGCATCTTTCAGCAGGTCAGCACCCATCAGCATCCTCCCTTGGCGATGTTGGAGGCGCCCGGGAGTTGATACGGAACGCCACCCTTCTTGACCGCAAGCCGCGAATGCAGGGTGTCCGCATCCGACATCTTATAGTCTCCCGGCCTGCCTCCTGGAATCAGCGAGGAACGCGGGACATCAAACTCAGCGTATACAGACCCCGGACGAGCCGACCGATAAGCATCAGGATTGGCGGGATGCACGACATAGGTATAGCCACCACCGCCTCGCTGCACCACTCCCGTACGAGACATCTCATCAAACTCACCTTGAGACATCCAGCGCCCAACACGAACCAGATCGTCGCCACCGTCGTTATGCACCAGCACCGGGGTTGTGCCGGCGAGCACATAGTAGGTGTGGAGGTCGGCGATGGTGAGGTTGTAGACGGTGGCTTGTTGTGTGTGGGCGTGGGTACCGGTGATTTGGACGAGGTGTCCGTCGGCGGTCTTGAGCCATTGGCCGTGGCGTAGTTCGACGGCGTCGATCCAGCGTCCGCCGGGTGTGTCGGGGTTGCCGTCGTCGTCGGTCCAGAAGGGGTGTCCGTTTGTCGCGGTCACTGTGCTGGGTTTGCCGTCGTCACCCGTGACGGAGACCTTGACCAGTGTTTTGTCGCCGTCGCCGAGGATCAGCGTGGTGACCGGCTTGGCCGCCTGGGCGCTGGTCTCCGGATCGGTTGCCTGGACCTGGTCGCCGAGTTTCACCTGCTCGATGGGCTTGGTGGTGCCGTCGGCCAGTAACACGCGGGTGCCCGGGGTGAAGCTGTTGGGTGTGCCGCAGGCGGAGTTTTGGGGTTTGGTGCCCATCGGGTCGACGAGGCTGGTGGGTTGGTTGAAGACGTATGTGTACGGGTTGGTGTCGCCGGATGCCAGTCCGATGGGGTCGCGGCCGAGGAATTGTTGCTGACTCGTGGAGTAGTAGCGGTTGCGGTAGTAGTAGAGGCCGTTGCCGTCGTCTTCACGGCCGGTGAAGCGGGTGGGGTTGGCTTGGTCGTCGCCGGTGGCGGTGGTGGCGCCGAACGGGTCGTAGGTGTATTCGGCCGCGACCGCACTGGTGTCGGCTGAGGCGACGGTGCTGCCGAGTGCGTCGGTGAGCAGCGAGCGGGAGTTGCGGGTGAACACCTCGTCGACGCCGCCGGACAGGATGGTGGTTGTGGTGCTGCCGGTCTTCTCCAGTACGGCGTTCGGGCCGTCGTACAGGAAGGACGTGGTGGCCGCAGCAGCGGTGCGGGTGGCCCGGCGGCCGGTACCGTCGTAGCCGTAGGTCGTGCTCAGCCCGGCGGTGGTGGTGCCGGTGAGTTGGTTGCGGGCGTTCCAGGTGTAGGTGCGTACGCCGTCCGCGGTGACGTTGCCGTCGGGGTCGTAGGTGTTACCGGAGCGTTGGTCGGCCGCGTCGTAGGTGACCGCGGCCGCGGCGGCGGGTAGGGCGATGCGGGCGTAGCTGCCATCGACGTGGACGGGTCGGCCCATCGGGTCGAGTTGGTAGGTGATGGTGCCGAGGGTGGTACTGCCGCGGGTGTAGTTGATGCTGGTCAGGCCGCTGGCGTTGTCGTAGCCGTAGGTTTGGGTGATCCCGGCGGGCAGGGTCAACGTCGCGCGGCGCCCGGCTTGGTCGTAGCCGATGGCGACGGTGTCGCTGCCACGCACGACCGTGGTGAGCTGATCGGCGTTGTTGTAGCCGTAGGTGGTCTGGGTTTGACCGCTGACCGTCATGGTGGTGCGGCGGTCGGCCGTGTCGTAGGTGTAGCCGACCTGCCCGCGCGCGTCGGTGATCGACTGGGTGCGGTCGTAGAGGTCCGGGGTGATGCTGGTGGTGCCCCCGGCCGAGTCGACGATGGCCCGGACCCGGTTGCCGGTGTCGTAGGTGTAGCCGGTAGTGCTCTCCTGGGTGCCGGCGCCGGTCACCCCGTACCGGACGGTGGTCGCCCGGTCGAGGTCGTCGTAGGTGTAGGCGGTGACCTTGCCGCTAGGCTTGGTGGTAGTGCTCAGGTTGCCGTTGCGGTCGTAGGTGTGGCTGGTGACCCGGCCGAGGGGGTCGGTGATCTTCGTCAGCCGGTCGCTGGTGTCCCAGTCGTAGACGGTGGTGTGGTCGCGGGGGTCGGTGACTTTGTGCAGGTTGCCGTTCGGGTCGTACTCGAAGGTGGTGACCCGGCCGATCTGATCGATCGTGGACAGGACCTGACCGGTGCCGTCGTAGGTGACGGTGACCGTGTTCCCGGCCGCGTCGACACCACCGCGGGCTCGGCCGGCCGCGTCGGTGAAGCTGCGGGTGACCCGGCCGAGGGGGTCGGTGACCGTGACCGGCTCACCGAGTGTGTAGGCGAGAGTGGTGGCTTTGCTGGTGTTGTCGGTGACTTTGGTCGCCTGGCCGGCTTCGTTGGTGTCGATGGTGGTGACCCGGTTCATCGGGTCGGTGATCGTGTGCAACGCACCATCGGCCTGGTAGCCGTAGACGACCGCGTGGGACAGCGGGTCGAAGATCCGGGTGACCTGGTCGTAAGGGCCGTCGTGGTCGACGGTGGTGACCCGCTGATCGGCAGTGCCGGCCAGGTCGGTGACGGTATGCACGTTACCGTTGGCGTCGTAGCCGTACTCGGTGCGCCGGTTCAGAGCATCGACGACAGCGGTCACCCGGTTACTGGCCCCATCCCGGGTAACAGTCGCGGTTTGCGCGCTGCCAGTGCCAAGAGCAGCGGTGTCGGAAGTGCTGAACCCGGCGGTGTTGAAAGTGACCCGGCGGACATGGCCACGGGGATCGGTGACATCGGTGAAGCCGGAGGCATACACGAACTGGTAGACGCCACCATCGGGGTTGGTCTGGGTCTGGACCCGGCCGCTGCTGTCGTAGGTGTTGTTGACGTAGACAGTCCCGCGGGCGTCCTTGATCGTCTTGAGCCGGCCGGACTCGTACGTGTAGGTGGTGACGCCCTGGTTGGCGTCGGTGACAGTTTCCAGGCGCCCGTCGCTGTAGTAGGTATAGGCAGCCGATTGGCCGAGGACGTTCTCGGCCTTGGTGACGCGGTTCGACGAGTCGTACGACAGCTTGATCCACTTGCCGTTGGGTGAGGTGATCTGGGTGATCGGCCCGTTGGCGTGGATGTTGCCGTTGATGTCGGGTGCCGCGACACCGCGGGTGAGGGTGACGGTGTTGCCGAACTTGTCGCGGACGGCTTGCAGCGGTGCCTCGTTGCCGAAGACGTAGGTGGTGCCGTCACGCAGCGTCAGGTCCCAGCCGTCCCCGGTCCAGGCCAGCGTTGCCCCGTTGAACTGAGAGGGGGTGGCGTCGGCGGTGAAGACCGCGTTGAGGTAGTCGTAGGCCCCGGTGCCGCCGGCCGAGGTCCGGTGGAACCGGATCCGGCCACCGTCGGGAGTCAGCAGCCAGCACTCGACGAAGGTGTTGGTGGCTCGGTAGAGGTCCAGGCTGTAGTCGAAGTTCGCGCCGATGCCGAAGGTGCGCCGGCCGGTGTCGCTCTGCTGGTAGGTGCGGGTGACGCTGATCGGGATGACGTCGTCGACGGCCAGGTCGGTGTGCCGGTCGATGATCAGCCCGGTGCGCAGGTCGACCGGGTCACCGTCGAGGGTGCTGCCGCCCTGCACCGGGGCGACCGCCGGGGGCGGGTCGGTGTTGGGGGTGATCAGCATGGCGCCGGTGAACTGGTACACCTCGGTGCCCTTGGCCGGCTCGACTCGTTTGCCGTCCGAACTGACCGTGCCCTTGCCGTAGACGTACCAGCCTTTACCGGCCGGGTCGTAGTGCCAGAAGTCCATCGACGCGCCCGGCGGGGCGTGGGTGAAGTTCGGGTAGATGACCCGGGCACCGGCCGGGAACACATACGCACTGCCCGGCTGCACGGTGAAGTAGCTGGGCACCTGCGAACGCGGCAGCGGGAACGGGGTGCGGTCGACCGGGATCGCGGTGATCCCGAGCCCGGTGACGACCCTGCCGTGGGTGTCCCGCACGACGGATCCGGCGGGGAGCCGGACCTCGAGGCCGGGGATGGCCGGGGTCTTGACGACGACCTCGTGGACGGCCGGGGACGCGAACGTGACCGTGTGGGCGGTGTCCAGCCGCGACAACCAGATCGTGTACGGCAACACGGTGGTGGTCTTGTCGGTCAGGTCCACACCGATGTCGTGCAGTCCGAAGACCCGGCCGGGTGTACTCGCGGTGGCACCGTCCACGCGCAGCAGCCGGTGACCGCCGGGCACGCCGGTGAGCAGGAAACGCCCGCCCGCGTCAGTAGTGGTCGTCCGGCCTTCGACCGTGACCGTCACCTTCGCCAGCGGTTTGTCCTCAAGGGTGAGGATCCGGCCGCTGAGCGCGGTCACCCCGGTCGCGGCCTTCAACGGCTGCGGGTCGGCGACCGCTGAAGCCCGGCCGGTGGACCAGCTGCCACCGGCGAGGGTTTCCCGGTCGGGCCGCCAGTTCTCGCCCGCGCCGGGGGCGGCCGGTCGCTGCGGTCCAGTCGCGGACCCTGGCACAGTGGGGGCGACGCGGGCTTTCGGTTTGGCGACCGCGGTGGTCTTCGCGGTGGTAGGGGCGGTTTTAACCGGCGGTTGCGGGACGACGGACGGCGGCACCACGGACGGCACGGTCGAGTCCTTGGCCAGGGCGGTGCGGGTTTTGAGGGTGGCCGTCGCGGCGCCGGACGCCGAGTACGGGCTGATGGTGATGTCATACGTGCCGGTGACCGGCAGCGTGGGAATGTTCTGGGTCGCTGCACCGGCGATATCCGCCAGTACAGTGCCGTCCGGGCGGCGGACCACCAGACTGGGGTAGTACGTCATCGTCACGTTCGCGTACGACATGGCCAGGTTCTGACCGGCCGTGCCCGCGTACGAGAGGTAGGTGCTCTGCCCGATCCGCGACGCCGTGACCGTCTTGGCGGTGTTGAGCGTGAGCGTCCCGCCATTGTCTTGCGCCGACGCGGTCATGACCACGGAGCCGCCGCCGCGATCAGAGGCTACGAAATCGATCCGATACGTGCCTGCACCAAACGCGGGATAGCTGAAGCTGCCGATATTCGTCAGGGTGTTCTCGTAGAGCAGCGCGCCGGCTGCGGTGGAGACCCGGACGATCAGGGTACTGGATGCGAATGTCCAGCTGGTGAAGCCGAGCGACAGCCGCTGCCCGGCCGTGAGGGTGACCGTCGTGTCGAGATAGCGGCCCCCGCTGGGCAGAGTGAACGTGGGTGCGGTACCGGTCAGCGAGGTCGCGCCGCCGTTGACTCCGAGGATCGTGGTGAAGCTCAGCGCACCGGTCTCGGCGAACGGCTGCAGCACCAGCGAATAGGTGCCGGTAGTGGAGAGAGCCGCCAGGTCGATCAGCGTTCCCTGCAGCAAACCTTGATAGGCGACGGTACCGTTCGGGTTGTACAGGGTTCCGTTGATGGCGTTGGTGAACGTGTAGTTGCTGGCCATCAGGGCGAGCCGTTGCCCGGCTGTCCCGGCGAAGGTGAACAGTGTCGCCTGGCCGGGACGGGTCACGTTGATGGCCGAGGCGCTACCGGCGGTGAGGGCACCGCCCTGGGCCCGCTGCGACCAGGTGACCACCACCGAGCCGGTGACGGCCGTGGTGGCGTTGAGCAGCAGGTGGAAAGTGCCGGTCGTGGCCGCCGTCAGGAAAACAACGCCGAGTGAGCCAGCGGTGAAGTCGTTGACGACGGCACCGGATGGATCGACGATGCGGGCACGCA
>DASRYP010000756.1:0-5893 GCA_035687165.1 Actinoplanes sp.
CGGCGGCCTCGGGCGCCCTGCACTCGGCGCTCGCGGTGCCCGTACGGGAAGGCTTCGAGACCTTGGGGGTGTTGACGGTCTTCGCCGACACGGTCGAGGAGCCCGAGGACGAACTGCTCGCGCTGATGGCCGGGATCGCCGCGCACATCGGCCAGTTCGTCGAGAAGCGTCTGGTCGACGACCTGCAGCGGCAACTGATCCGCAGCAAGAACGAGTACTTGGCACTGGTCGGGCACGAGCTGCGCACGCCGCTCACCTCGATCAGCGCGTACACCGAACTGCTCCGCGAGGCAGACGAGGCGAGCCTGGTCAAGGACGGGCCGCGGTTGATCGAGGTCATCGAGCGCAACAGCAACCAACTCCGCGATATCATCAACGAGCTGATGGAGCTGTCCGCGCTCGACACCGGCCACGCCGACGTGCAGCTCACGCCGATCGACCTGGCCGAGGTGGTGCGGGCCTCGCTGACCAAGGCGCGGGCGGCGGTGGTCGGCGTGCCACTGGTCATCGAGGACGAGCTGCCCGAGACGCTTGTGCTGCCCGGGGACCGCAAGCGGCTGCGCCAGGTGGTGGACAACCTGCTCGGCAACGCGGTCAAGTACAGCCCGGACGGCGGGCGCATCGGCGTCACTCTCAAGGCCTCGGGGCGGGTGGCCGAGCTGGCCGTCTCGGACACCGGCCTGGGCGTCTCGACCGACGAACGGGAGAAGCTGTTCACCGGCTTCTACCGGACGAGCCGGGCCCGCGACTCGGCGATCCCCGGCACCGGACTGGGCATGACGCTGAGCCGCGCGGTGGTCAGCCGGCACCACGGCAGCATCGAGCTGATCGAGCTCGACGGCAAGGGCACGACCGTGCTCGTGCGGCTGCCGCTGGCCGCCGTTTGAACCATCTGGTGACTAATGTGACCCTGGTCACGTCCTGGTCCTGCCCTGGTCATCGGGGTGAGGATGCAGGAACGACCCGGTGGACACCTGGGACCAATAACTGGCGTCACGCGGGCGCGTTGACGATCGCGTTGACGGCCAATTGATGCTTCAACCCACAATTAGTGGGTACGCCTTGGTCCCGCGCTCCAGAGAAGAGGGCCCATGCAGCCGCAGCCCCCACGCCGCTCCACCCATGCCACGAACAGCCCGTTGAACCGGCTCGTCTACGACCGGTGGGGCGAGTTCGGGCGGCCGGTGGTGCTGCTGCACGGGCTGCTCTTCGACCGCACGATGTGGTGGCCGGTCGCGGCCGAGCTCGCCGCCGACTGCACGGTGATCGCGCCCGACCTGCCCGGCCACGGCGAGTGCCCGCCCCGCACCGACTGCAGCCTCGAACGGATCGCCGCCGACCTGGCCACCCTCGTCGACGACCTGCGACTGCACCGGGCGCCGATCGTCGTCGGCCACGGCACCTCGGCGTGGCTGGTGATCGCGTTCGCCGACGTCTATGCCACGCACTGCCTGCTCACCCTCGACGAGCCCACCGGCGAGCTGCCGGGCACGGTCGACGACCTGGTCCGGGCGGCCGGGCTGGCCGCGGTGCCCGCGCAGTACCGCCAGTTCGCCGAGCCTCGCCGGGACGCCGCGCTCCTGAGGGCGTACGCGAGCTGGAAAGCGCAACCACCCACCCGCCGGCTGGCCGTCGCGGGAACCGGCCCGGGGCCCCCGGGCCCGGCGCCGGAGAGGGCCTTCACCCACCTGACCGACCCGGAGGGCTTCGCGTCCCGGCTGCGCGCGCTGCTGTGACGGCGGCAGCCATCCTGGGCCGACGGCCTTGATCCAGGTTGACTTCTACGCCGAGTCTCTCGAGCTCGCCACGTCCATGACCGTCGTCATGCCGCAGGAGGGCCCCACACGAAGCTCCCGCGCGCGCTCGACTTCATGACAATGTCGTGAACGCTGACACTCAGTCGCTCTCGCGGTTCTGCTGCTCGGCCAGGAAACGCTCCAGCTCGGCGCCGAGCTCCTCGGCGGTGGGCAGCGGGCGGTCGGAGTCGGCCAGCAGGTTGCCCTCGCGGCCGCGCAGGAACGCGTCGTACTGCGCCTCGAGCGACGACACCAGCCGGCTCGCCTGCTCGTCGTCGGCCACCTGCTTGTCGACGTCGGCCCGCACGACGTCGGCCGCCTCGCGCAGATCACCGGTCGGCAGCGCCAGGCCGGTGGTGCCCGAGACCGAGTCGAGCAGCAGCTCGGCGGCGGCCGGGTAGGTCGTCTGAGCCAGATAGTGCGGCACGTGGGCGGCGTAGCCCATCGCGTCGTGGCCGTTCTCGCCGAGCCGGAACTCGAGCAGGTTGCCGATGCTCGCCGGCACCTGCACCTTCTGCAGCCAGGGCTCGCGGTCGCCGAGCAGCGACTTGTCGGTGGCGTGGGCGGTGACGCCGCCCGGGCGGGTGTGCGGCACCGCCATCGGGATCGCGTTGAGGCCGACCGTCAGGCGCACGTCGAACCGCTCGATGAGACCGGTGACGGCGGCGATGAAACGCTCCCACTGCAGGTCGGGCTCGGGCCCGGCGAGCAGCAGGAACTCGGTGCCGAGCTGGTCGCGCACGAGGTGCAGGGCGAGGCTGGGCTGCTCGTAGCTCGCGAAGTGATCCTCGTCGAAGATCATCGGAGGGCGGCGCGAGCGGTAGTCGAGAAGCTGGTCGAGGTCGAAGGTCGCGACCACGCGGCTGTCGAGCCGGTCGAGCAGGTTCTCGCGCGCGAGCTGGATGGCGCTGCCCGCGTCGACGAAGCCGGTGAGGGCCTGGACCAGCACGGGCTCGTCGTCCAGCTCCGGCAGGTCGTCCGCCAGCTCGTAGAGCTCGGTGGGATCGAGCACGTCGAGGACCTCCTGTGTTTCCGATGAGGGGCAAACCGTGCGAACAACCGGGTTCGGCGATTCATTCCGGCCGTATTGATCTTCTCAAGACTCGGTGCCCCTGAGGGAACGGTAGCCCAATGACCCAAGCGCCCGTCACGCTCCGGGTTCCGGTCCCGACAGATCTCTGCTTAGACACAACGGACCGCGGGGCTCGCGTGCACGTGCATTCGCACGGCACAATGGCAAAGGAACGTTCCCTACCCTCTCGGAGCGATCTGGTGACCAAGTCCTCGAACCTTCCCGATGTGATCGCCGAAACCGAAGCGCCTCCCGGCACCCTCTGGTCGCGGATGAAGGCCGATCCGCAGTACGCACCGGAGCACCTCGCGCTCGAAGCGGTCCGCCGCCTCGGCCCCGAGGCCGCCGCCTGGGCCGAGCGCCAGCGGGACGAACACCCCGAGCGCACCCCCGACCAGCTGGCCGACCTGGCCGTCCGGCGATTCACCACGCTCGCCCGCATCTCGGGCGCGGTCTCCGGCGCCACCGGTCTGCCCGGCGCGGTGCTCGACGTCGGCGTCCTCGCCTGGACCCAGGCGCGTCTGGTGCTGCACGTCGCCGCCGCCTACGGCCACGACCCGTCCTCGGCCGAGCGCGCGACCGACCTGCTCGTGCTCCAGCGCGTGCACAAGGCCGCCCAGACGGCCCGCCTGGCGCTGGGTGTCGCGGCCGGCCGCGAACGTGCCGCCCGGCTCTTCGTCGGGGTCGCCGCACGTCCGCTGACCAGCGTCATCGTGCGGCTGGGCGCCAAACTCGCCGGGATGGCGGGCATCCGGGCCGCCCGACGCCTGGTCGCCAAGATGATCCCCGGCGCCTCGATCGTGCTCGGCACCTGGGTCAACTCGGCCGCCACCAAAGATCTGGCGGGCCGCTCCCGTGACCGCTACCGCCGTGAGCCCGCTAGGGTCCCGGCATGCGGATAGCACTGGCCGAGCTCGGGGAGCTGATCAGGCCGACCCGGGTCGCCAGCACCCAGAGTTAACAGGCCGACCCGGGTCGTCAGCACCCAGAGTTAAGAAGTTCGGCCGGCCCGCCGATCAAACCGATGTGCGTCGTCGTCGGTTGGTGAGTCTCGTCCTGGCGCCGCTGGTGCTAGGCGGTTGCGGCAGCAGCACCACGCCGGCCGCCGCGCCCACCACGCCGGGTGGCGCACCGTGGATCGTCACGGCCACCGGCAACGCCACCCCGTCACCGACGCGGATCCGCGGTACCGGCACGCGCAGTCCGTATCCCAGCGGTTTCCTGCCCCTGCCGACGAACACGCCCACGGCCGCACCGACCGGCACCGCCACTTGCCCGCCGGTGAAGAACCAGATCATCAACGGCGCGGACGCCAAGGCAGGCGCCACCAGCGGGACGGTGACTTGGTACAACGCGGCTACGACCGATCTGGTCGAGTACCGGATCACGGCGATCAGCCAGGACGTCCTGAAGGGGGAGCAGCGCGACATCGGCTGGACGGTGGTCACGCCCGGCGCGACCTGCGGCTTCATGACCGCGACGGTGAGCGGCCTCGACCGGGCCACCCGGTACGTCTTCTCGGTCGACGCGGTGACCAAGCGGCGAGGCGGCGAGGGCACCGTCGCGAAGACTGTGGCGCGTTCCTCGGTGGTCAAGACGTCGTGAGGGCGGCGGACGGCGTCCAGCCCCGCGCCCGGGCACGCGAGATGTCCAGCACCAGGCCGTCGGTGACCTGATCGATGGCGTACGGGGTGAGAGTGCGCGTCATCGCGGCCACCGTGCGTACCAGCCGGACCGGAACATGCCGGACAGGGACGCCGAGAACCGCGGACACCGCCGCGTCGCGTGAGTACGGGGTCGCGTCGGCGATGTTGTAGGCACCGGGCGGCCAGCGGTGCGCGGCCAGGCACGCGGAGGCCAGATTCTCCACGGCTGTGAGGCTCAGCCGCACGTCCGGGCCGGGCAGCCAGGCACGGCCGCCACGCACCGCGCGCCTCAGCCGGGGCAGCAGGTGCGGGTCCCCGTCGCCGTAGACGGCGCGTGGCCGCAGCACCACCGCTCCGGCGTCGAGTGCCAGTCGCTCCCCGGCGGCCTTTGTCCGTCCGTACGCGGTTCGTTGCCCGCCGGTCGGACGGTCCTCGGTCACCGGCGCTTCGTAGGGGCCTGGCCGGTAGACGCTCGCGCTGCTCACCCACACGACGGGCCGCCCGTTTGCCGCGTCGAGGAGCCGCCGGGCCCCGGCCACGTTGACCGCGGCGAAACGGCTCTCGTCCCCCGGTGAATCCCCGACCACGGCCGCCAGATGCACCACGACGTCGGCGCCGGCCAGGTCCGGGACGGTTCGGGTGGCGTCCCAGAAGACGTGTCGGCCCACCGGGCCGGGGCGTCGGCCCCAGCAGATCACGTCGGCACCCTCGGCGGCCGCGAGCCGGGCCACGACCCCGCCGCAGAAACCGCTCGCACCGGTGATCGCGATTCTCACGTCGTGCTGCGGACGACGAGGGAGCGCCAACCGGGCAGGGCGGCCAGGCGGTCGGCCCGGGCACGCACGACGACCGGGCGATAGGGCGCGAGGGCGGCCAGGAGGTCGGCGAGCTGGACGCGGGCCAGCGCCGCGCCCGGGCAGGCGTGGGATCCGGCCCCGAAGACCAACTGAGCGGTACGGGCCGGGGCCGGACGGGCCGGATTCGGGTCCCGACGGTGGGCCTCGACGGCATGCCGTGCGATCAGCAGCAAACGGTCGCCGGCACGGACCGGACAGCCGCCGACTTCCGCGTCCCCGGCCGCCACTCGGGGGAGCAGCGGGGTCGGCGCGGTGACGCGCAGCAACTCGTCGGTGAGCGCCGGGTCGTCCGCGTATGCCCAGAGGTCATCGTCGCAGGCCCAGGCCGCGGCCCGGGGCAGCGCGGCGACCGTGGTGTTGATCGCCGCCACGGCCAGCATGACGGCCCGGCCCGCGTCGGCCGGCTGGGCCGGTGCGATCAGGGTGACGAGCCGCGCGGCGGCGGTGGCGGCGGCCCGTCCGGCCATTCGCCGAGCCGGGCCGGGCCGGTGGGCGCGGGCCGCCGTGGCCGCCGACACCCGG
>DASRYP010000757.1:0-9041 GCA_035687165.1 Actinoplanes sp.
TCGGGGGTGGGCAGGCCGGTCATCGTCAGCAGGACCGAGAACGGGTATGCCCCCTCGCGCGCGTTGTCCCCGTACGCGATGGCCTGGGCCGGTTGCGCGGTCGCGCCGAGGGTGATCGCGGCCACCACCAGGGCGGCGAGATAGTTCCGCATATTTCTCAACAAAGGGCACCCCATTGCGTGCGTATGTCAGGAGGATGACCATGATTCGGAGGTGCCCGTCGGAGGGCCGTCAGCGGCGTCCTTATGGATCCTTTATGTGGTCCGTGGAAGCTTGAACGGGTGAAAGGAGCCAGAGAGTGCGTGTGCTGGTAGCCGAGGACGAACGGGTCCTGGCCGACACCGTGGCCGAGGGGCTGCGCCGACTGGCGATGGCGGTCGACGTGGTCTACGACGGCGACAGTGCTCTCGAACGGCTCGGCGTCAACCGCTACGACGTCGCGGTCCTCGACCGGGACATGCCGGGGCAGACCGGTGACGAGGTGTGCCGGTGGATCACCGCGTCCGGGTCGGGCACCAAAGTGCTGCTGCTGACCGCCGCGGCTGGCATCCGGGACCGGGTCGAGGGGCTCGGGCTCGGCGCCGACGACTACCTGACCAAGCCGTTCGCGTTCGCCGAGCTGGTCGCGCGGCTGCAGGCGTTGTCGCGACGCTCGGGTCCGGCACTGCCGCCGGTGCTGGAACACGACGGCGTGGTGCTCGACGTCGCACGGCACACGGCGAGCCGGGACGGGCAGGTACTCTCGCTGTCGCCCAAGGAGTTCGCCGTGCTGAACGTGCTGCTGCGGGCCGGCGGGCGGGTGGTCAGCGCCGAGGAGCTGTTGGAACAGGCGTGGGACGAGCACGCCGATCCGTTCACCAACACCGTACGGATGACCGTCATGACGCTGCGGCGCAAACTCGGCGACCCCGCGGTGATCCACACCGTGCCGCGCGCCGGATACCGGCTGGGGCCATGAGCGGCCGCTCCCCCGTTCGGCGCGTTCTGCTGCTCTGCGCTCTCGTCCTGTTCGCGTCCCTGTTCACCAGGGTGCTCGCGAATCAGCTGCTGGCCCTCTGGGGCGAGTTCGGTCCGAACTGGTGCGGCAGGCCGATCCCCGACGACCCGACATTCGTCTGCCGGCTGCTCTTCCGCCGGCCGAGCATCCCGTCGGTGCTGGCCCAAGGCTTCGTCCTGCTGGGCTATCTGGCCGCCTGCTACCCGCTGGCGCGGTGGTGCCTGCGGCCGGTACGCGACCTGGTCCCGGTGATCGCGAACCTGGGCCCGCAGAACCTGGGCAACCGCCTGCGCCCCGGCCCCGGCCGCAGCGAGCTGGCCGTGCTGAGCCGCGAGATCGACGAGATGATGGACCGGATCGCGGTCGGCTACGAGGCGCAGCGCCGGTTCGCGGCGGACGCGTCGCACGAGCTGCGTACGCCGCTGGCCGTGCAGCGGACGCTGATCGAGGTGGGGCTGACCCGCACGCTCAACGACGACCAGCTCTCCCTGCTAGCGGCCCAGCTCCTCGAGACCAACGAACGCAACGAGCGCCTGATCGAGGGTCTGCTGGTGCTGAGCGAGAGCGACCGCGGCCTGATCTCGCGGACGCCGCTGCGGCTCGACCTGATCACCGGGGCGGTCCTCGACGCCCACCAGGCGCGGGCCGCCGAGGCCGGCGTGACGATCACCGGCCGTTTGCGTCCGCGGGTCGTGATCGGCGAGCAGGTGCTGCTGGAACGCCTGGTCACGAACCTGGTGCAGAACGCGCTGAAGTACAACCGCCTGGGCGGGACCATCGACGTGGAGGTTGGCGACGACCCGGCCCTGATCGTCAGCAACACCGGCGACGACGTGCCCGCCGACGAGGTCCCGGCCCTGTTCGAGCCGTTCCGTCGGCGCAGTGGGGCCCGCATCGACCACAGCGGCGGGGCCGGTCTGGGCCTGTCGATCACCCGCTCGATCACCCGGGCCCACGACGGCCTCATCGCCGCCTCCTCCACCGGCCACGACGGCCTGCGCGTGCAGGTCTCCTTCCCCCGGCCGCCGGAGAACGAGCTTCGGTAGAAATCCCACGATCGGCCCCCATCCGCAGTTCGGGTGGGGGCCAATCGTGCGTCGACCGTTGACGAAGTAGTGACACATCTGAAACCTTGAATGCCTGTCCACGAAAAAACTTGGCAACACTACGAAAAATCAGCTCCAACTTCGTGGCAGAAGTCCCCCATCCCCCGGTGGCCGCCGAGACCCCGAACCTCGGCGGCCCCGCGCGTAGAAGTAGAGGGCTTCATGAGAGGACGAAGATTCGTCACCGGCATCCTGGCGACCGCCCTGGTCACCGCCGGGATCTCGGCAACACCCGCACAGGCCGCCGGTGGGTCGAACCTGGCTCAGGGCAAGGCGGCAACCGCCAGCGGCGTCAACGGCCCCTACGGCGCCGGTAACGTCACCGACGGCAACGCCAGTTCGTACTGGGAGAGCCCGAACAACTCGTTCCCGCAGTGGGTGCAGGTCGACCTCGGCAGCAGTGTCGCGATCGACCAGGTCAAGCTCAAGCTCCCGCCGCCGACCGACTGGGCCACCCGCACCCAGACGCTCAGCGTCCAGGGCAGCACGAACAACTCCACCTTCAGCACGCTCTCGGCGAGCGCGGGCCGCACCTTCAACCCGGCCAGCGGCAACACCGTCACGATCGACTTCACCGCGGCGACCGTCCGGTACGTCCGCGTCGACATCACCGGCAACACCGGCTGGCCCGCGGGTCAGCTCTCCGAGGTCGAGGTCTACGGCGTGGCCGGGCAGGATCCCGATCCCGATCCGGACCCGCCGACCGGCACCAACCTGGCGGCCGGCAAGCCGATGGAGGCCTCCAGCTCCATCTTCACCTTCGTCGCGCCGAACGCCAACGACAACAACCTCGCGAGCTACTGGGAGTCGAACGGCTTCCCGGCCACGCTGACCGCGAAGCTCGGGTCGGACGCGAACGTCACCGGCGTCGTCGTCAAGGTCAACCCGGATCAGGCGTGGGGTGCGCGCACCCAGAACATCCAGGTGCTCGGCCGGGCGCAGGGGGCGAGCGGCTTCACCTCGCTGAAGGCGCGGGCCGACTACGGCTTCAACCCGGGCAGCCAGAACACGGTGACGATCCCGGTCACGGGGCGGGTCGCCGACCTGCAGCTGCAGTTCTTCAGCAACACGGGAGCGCCGGGCGGGCAGGTCGCCGAGATCCAGGTGATCGGCTCGTGGGCCCCGAACCCGGACCTCGTGGTGTCCGGTCTCTCGTGGACGCCGACGAACCCGGACGAGGCCGCGACGATCAACGTCTCGGCGACCGTACGGAACTCGGGCAGTGCCGCCGCGACGGCGACCACTGTCGACGTTCGGCTCGGTGGCACCACGGTCGGCAGCGCCACCGTGGGAGCCCTCGCGGCCGGCGCGTCGACGACCGTCACGGTCAACGCGGGACGGCGGGCGCAGGGCAGCTACCAGGTCTCCGCCGTGGTCGACCCGGCCAACACCGTGGCCGAGCAGAACAACGACAACAACACGTACACCTCACCGACCGCGCTCGTCGTCGCCCAGGCGCCGGGCCCGGATCTGCAGGTCCTCAGCGTCACGCCGACCCCGGCCAACCCGTCGGCCGGGGCCCAGGTCACCTTCGCGGTGCAGGTCAACAACCGTGGCACCAGCTCGGCGGCGGCCGGCGTCACCCGGGTCACGGCGGGCAGCACCACCCTGAACGCGAACACCGGGGCGATCGCCGCGGGCGCGACGGTCACGGTGAACGTCGGGACGTGGACGGCGACCAGCGGCGGCGCGACCGTCACGGCGACCGCCGACGCCACGAACGTGGTGGCCGAGACGAACGAGAACAACAACTCGCGTACGCAATCGATCGTGGTCGGACGCGGGGCGGCGACCCCGTACGTCTCCTACGAGGCCGAGGCCGCCCGTTACTCGGGCACCCTGGTCGAGACCGACGCGCTGCGCACCTTCGGGCACACCAACTTCGGCAGCGAGTCGTCGGGCCGCAAGTCGGTGCGGCTGACCAGCACCGGCCAGTTCGTCGAGTTCACCTCGGCCAACCAGGCCAACTCGATCGTCGTCCGCAACTCGATCCCGGACGCGGCGAACGGCGGCGGCCTCAACGCGACGATCAGCCTCTATGCGAACGACCAGTTCGTGCAGAAGCTGACGCTGTCGTCGCGTAACAGCTGGCTGTACGGGACGACGGACGACACCGAGTCGCTCTCGAACACCCCGTCGGCCG
Source organism: Actinoplanes sp. (assembly GCA_035687165.1). GTDB lineage: Bacteria > Actinomycetota > Actinomycetes > Mycobacteriales > Micromonosporaceae > Actinoplanes. Next base: position 4,247 of record DASRYP010000757.1, read on the forward strand.
ACGCCCGGCGGCTCTTCGACGAGTCGAACGCGCTGCTGTCCACGTCGTACCCGGCCGGGACCCGCTTCAAGCTGCAGCGGGACTCGGGCGACACAGCGTCGTTCTACATCATCGACATGATCGACCTCGAGCAGGTAGCGCCGGCCCTCGGCCAGCCCACCGGTTGTGTCTCGATCGCCAACTACGGCGCGGTGCCGAACGACGGCATCGACGACACCGCCGCGATCCAGCGGGCCGTGACCGACGACGAGAACGGCGTGATCAGCTGCGTCTGGATCCCGGCCGGGCAGTGGCGTCAGGAGCAGAAGATCCTGACGCCGGACCCGACCCGTAACCAGTGGAACCAGAAGGGCCTGCGGAACGTGGTCATCCGCGGCGCCGGCATGTGGCACACGCAGCTCTACACGAACACCGAGCCGCAGAACGTGGTGGGCAACATCAACCACCCGCACGAGGGCAACGTCGGCTTCGACATCGACGACAACACGCAGATCTCCGACCTGGCCATCTTCGGCAACACGACGAACCGGGCGAACCGGGGCCACGGCATCAACGGCCGGCTGGGCAAGAACACGAAGATCAGCAATGTGTGGATCGAGCACGTCAACGTCGGCGCCTGGGTCGGCCGCGACTACTCGGACACGCCCGCCTACTGGAACCCGGGAGACGGGCTCGAGTTCAGCGGCATGCGCATCCGGGACACGTACGCCGATGGCATCAACTTCAGCAACGGCACGCGCAACTCCCGGGTCTTCAACTCGACGTTCCGGACGACCGGTGACGACGCGTTGGCGGTCTGGGCGAACCCGCGGGTCAGGGACACGTCGGTGGACGTCGCCTCCAACAACCACTTCGTCAACAACACGGTGCAGCTGCCGTGGCGGGCCAACGGCATCGCGATCTACGGCGGCTCCAACAACTCGATCGAGAACAACCTGATCTCGGACACCGCGAACTACCCCGGGATCATGCTGGCGACCGACCACGACCCGCTGCCCTTCGGCGGGACGACGCTGCTCGCCAACAACGGCCTCTACCGGGCCGGCGGGGCGTTCTGGCACGAGGACCAGGAGTTCGGCGCGATCACGCTCTTCCCGCAGGGCAAGGACATCCCCGGTGTGACCATCCGGGACTCCGAGATCATCGATTCGACGTACGACGGCATCCAGTTCAAGACAGGCGGCGGCAACATGCCGAACGTCGCGATCACCAACGTCAAGATCGACAAGTCGGTCAACGGCGCCGGCATCCTCGCGATGAGCGGCGCCCGCGGTAACGCCAACCTGACGAACGTCACCATCACGAACTCGGCCGACGGGAACATCGTCACGCAGCCGGGGTCCCAGTTCGTCATCACCGGCGGCTGATCGAGGGGTGCGGCGATGCCCCCGATTCCGACCTAGGGGCATCGCCGCACTCGGCCCGCCACGGTCACCCCGCGCGAGGAGCTTTCCGCTCGGAAAGCTGACGGCCCGCAAGGTGGCACTCCCCACGGGTCGGCCATGACATATCGTGCCTGAATGGTTGCAATGCGTCGCTGGCACGTCGTCGCCCTGGCTTCCCTGGCCATCTTCGCGCTCGCGTGCGAGGCGGGCGCCGGGGGCGCGGGCGGCTCCGACCCCGAACCGACCGGCACGCCGACCCAGGGCTACCCGTCCTCGATGGCCGCACTGGGTGACTCGATCACAGCGGGTTTCGGCAGCTGCGGCGCCTTCCTGGTGTGCGGCCGCAACTCGTGGTCGACCGGCACGGCCGACGCGGTCGACAGCCACTATCGGCGCATCCTCGCGAAGAATCCGAAGATCAAGAACAAGGCCCGGAACTTCGCCCGGCCCGGTGCCGAGGCCGCCGCACTGCCCGGTCAGGCCGCGCAGGCCGTCGACATGAAGGCCCAGTACGTCACGATTCTCATCGGGGCCAATGACGCCTGCGCCTCCCGACCGGCCGGGATGACCTCGGTGGCGTCCTTCCGCCGCGACGTCGACCGGACGCTGGCCCGCCTCAAGAAGGGGCTGCCCCGGACGAGCGTGCTGGTGGCGGGCATCCCCGACCTCTACCGCCTGTGGGAACTCGGCCGCAACGACGACCGGGCCGTCCGCGCGTGGAAGCGCCTCAATACTTGCCCATCGATGCTGGCCGACCCCCGCTCGACCACCGAGTCCGCCGACCAGCGCCGCCGTCAGGTGCGCGCCCGGATCAGCGACTACAACGACCAGCTCGAGCAGGCCTGCGAGAAGTACGGCAAGCGCTGCCGGTGGGACGACGACGCCCACGAGACCGGGATCGGCCTCGACCTCGTGAACCAGGGCGACTTCTTCCACCCCAACGTCGAGGGCCAGGCCCAGCTGGCCGACGTGACATTCACGCCCAGATTTCCGTAGCGATGCAACCCTGGCTTCGTCCGGCGCCGACATAGAGGCAAAGGACGGGGAGGGACCGGATGCGGGCCGACCAGGAACGGGAGTACGTCGACTACGTGCGGGTGCGGCTGTCGCGCCTGCACCGGATGGCGTACATGCTCTGCTCGGACGGCTTCCAGGCCGACGACATCGTGCAGGCGACACTGTCATCGCTCTATGTGAACTGGCGGAAGGCGGCGGCGGCCGACAATCTCGACGGCTACGTGCACCGGATCATGGTGCGCCGCTACCTGGACGAACGTCGCCGACGGTGGTCGCGGGTACTGCTCGGCGACCATGTGCCGGTTGCGGCGTCCCCGGCGCCGTCGGCGGATGACGGCTTCGGGGAACGGGACGCGCTGGCTACGGCGTTGCGGGCGCTGCCGAGGGGGCAACGGGCCGTGGTGGTGCTGCGCTACTTCGGCGACCTGACGGTGGAGCAGACCGCGGAAGCGCTCGGCTGCTCCACCGGCAATGTGAAAAGCCAGTGCGCCCGGGGGCTCGCCACGCTGAGGACCGCACTCGCCCCGTTCACCGGCACGGACGGCCCGGTCCGAGGTCCGCTCGGCCCGAACGCCCCCGCAGAGTCGATCAAGGAGCAGTCGTGAACGACGAACAGGAACTACGGGATCGGTTCGAGGCGATCACCGTGCCACCCAGCCGGCTCGAGGTGGACGCTCTGGTAGCGGCAGGCCGGCGCCGGACCTTTCTACGCCGCTCGGGGCAGGCCGCGGGCGGGGTCGCGCTCGCGACCGGCCTGCTCGTCGCGGTGCCCACGATGGTGATCGGCCGGCCCGGCCCCCCGGAGCCGATCACCGCGTCACCGGGTCCCGCCGGAACAGTCGCGAAGAGCTGCGGAGGAGCGGCGCTGCGCGTGCCCGCGGGCGTCAAGGGCGCCTCGGCGAACGGTGTCGACCCGACCGGCCGTTACATCATCGGCCATTACTTCCAAGGTCAGGACTTCCGCCCGCTCCTGTGGACCGACGGCGTACCGCGGAAGCTGCCGCTCGAAGCCCCGTCGATGCAGCTCAACTCGGTCAACGCGAACGGTGTCGCCGCCGGCCTGGCCGAGGGCCCGAACATCGAGTACGCCTTCCGCTACGAGAACGGCAAGTACACCCGTCTGCGCACGCCACCCGGCAAGTGGCACGTCTACCCGTACCCGATGATGAACGCCGCCGGCGACGTCGTCATGAACGCCGAGCCGCAGGGCAAGTCGGGCGGTGCGGACGGCATCGCCCTGCTCTGGGAGGCGGGCTCGACCACCCCGATCACGCTCCCCCTGCCCGGGAACGCCAATGTCTACGACATCACCGACGACGGCCTGATCGTCGGCGGCCTCTTCGAGGACGGCGGCGCCCATACCCCGTACGTCTGGGACCGGACCGGCCGGGGCCGCGAGCTGAAGGTCGCACCCGGACTGACGTCAGCCGCCTACTCCGCCGAGGGTGACTGGGCGACCGGTGGCCTCTGGCCGGAGTCGGGCTCCGGAACGCCCGCACTGTGGAACCTACGCACCGGCAAGTTCACCGAACTGCCCGGTCAGGGCCCCGGCGATGTGGTCAACAGCGACGGCTGGGTGCTGGCCGCACACGAACTGATCCGCGACAACCAGAAAGTCACCCTCGTGGCCCCGAAGGACCAGAATTCCGCCGCGCTGGGCCTGTCGGACACCGGTCTGGTCGTCGGCCACACCCTGGACAACGACGACACGATCCTCGCCCCCCGCAGCTGGCAGTGCTGATCGGCACGAGCAGCCGGCCCGGCGGCCTCGTGACCGAGCACCGTGCGGGCGAGATAGGGCTAGCGTCCGTCGCCCGCGGGCGGCTCTCCCCGCCGGCCGCGACCACAGCACGGCCCGCCGCGCTCAGACGCGGGGTGGCGGCCCGAGGGCGTGACCGGCCCCCAGGCGGGCCACGGTGGTGGCGTGACGGGGTCGGCGGCGCGGCGGTGGCGCGGCCCAGACGAAGCGGGGGGCCGCCGCCGGAAGGGCCAGCGCGCGGTAGCTCGGCTCGACCGGGCGGCCGCGGTCCGGCGGGCGCCAGATCGGGGGCGGGCCCCACCAGATGACCCGTTCGCCGGTCGGCTGCGGGAGCACCGGCAGGGGCGGCGCGGCGAGCGCGTGCCGAGGCGCCTGCGGAGGCAGGGCGGACGGGCCGACCGGGACTGGCTCCTCGGCGTGGGTGGCGTGCGTGGCCGGCGCGGTGGCCAGCACGACCGCCGAGCCGACCGTCAGGCCGCAGGCCACGATCGCCGGGGTCAGCCAGCCCTCGCGGACGGTGTCGCCGAGGAACAGCACAGCCACCGCCGACGGCGTCATCACTTCGGCCGTCCAGTGGATCGCCGTCACCGGTCCCACCTCGCCGTGTTGCAGGGCATGCGCATAAAGCGTCATG
>DASRYP010000758.1:0-3800 GCA_035687165.1 Actinoplanes sp.
GGCCGCCCTGGAGAGGGCGCTCGCCGAACGCGACGCGATCCAGAACTCGCGACTGCCCGGCCTCGGCGTACTCCCGGCCGCCGACCCGTCGGCCCACGACCCCGCCGCGCCGCCGTTGCGGAACGCGGTGCCCGGCCGCCACTCCGCGGGCGCCGGCTCCGAGTAGTGGGTGATCCGATTCCCGGTTCCGGGGCGGTGTTAATCACCAGGCGGTTCCGGCCCGATCCGCCTATTCTTGTCGCGCGATGTCGACTTCACCTGCTACACCGGCCGTCGGTGACCTGCGTATCCGGATCAATGACCTGCTCCCGCGCGACGAGCGCCGTTTGCAGCGCCGGCTCGAGGGGACTCGGCGCATCCGCGACGAGGAGTCCCGGGCCGCCGCGCTCGCCGAGATCGCGGCCGAGGTCGACCAGGCGAACGCCCGCCTGGTCGCCCGTCTCGCCGCCGTGCCCCCGATCAGCTTTCCCCAGTCGCTGCCGGTCAGTCAGCGCAAGGACGACATCGCCGCGGCCATCCGCGACCACCAGGTGGTGGTCGTGGCGGGCGAGACCGGCTCGGGCAAGACGACCCAGATCCCCAAGATCTGCCTCGAGCTGGGCCGGGGCGTCCGCGGGCAGATCGGCCACACCCAGCCGCGGCGCATCGCCGCCCGGACGGTCGCCGAGCGCATCGCCGAGGAGGTCGGCCGCCCGCTCGGCACCACCGTCGGCTACAAGGTTCGCTTCACCGACCAGGTCGGCGAGGACACGCTGGTCAAGGTGATGACCGACGGCATCCTGCTGGCCGAGATCCAGAACGACCGGAACCTGTACCGGTACGACACGCTGATCATCGACGAGGCGCACGAGCGCAGCCTCAACATCGACTTCATCCTCGGCTACCTCCGGGAGCTGCTGCCGCGCCGTCCCGACCTCAAGCTGATCATCACGTCGGCGACGATCGAGACGCAGCGCTTCGCCGAGCACTTCGCCGACGCCGCCGGCCGGCCCGCCCCGGTCATCGAGGTCTCCGGCCGCACGTTCCCGGTCGAGACGCGCTACCGGCCGCTCGTGCGGACCACCGAGGGTTCGGGCCTGCCCGCGGCGCGGGACCGCGATGAACCCGTGCCCACCGAGGAGCCGATCGACCAGGTCGACGGCATCGCCGAGGCGGTCGACGAGCTCGGCCGTGCCGGCGACGGCGACATCCTGGTCTTCCTCTCCGGCGAGCGCGAGATCCGTGACACCGCCGACGCCCTCGGCAAGCGCAATCTGCGCGACACCGACATCGTGCCGCTCTACGGCCGGCTCTCCGCCGCCGAGCAGCACAAGGTTTTCGAGCGGCACTCCCGGCGCCGGGTCGTGCTGGCCACCAACGTGGCTGAGACCTCGCTGACCGTCCCCGGCATCCGCTACGTGATCGACCCTGGCACCGCGCGGATCAGCCGCTACTCCAGCCGGCTCAAGGTGCAGCGGCTCCCGATCGAGCCGGTCTCGCAGGCCAGCGCCAACCAGCGCAAGGGCCGCTGCGGCCGGGTGGCCGACGGCATCTGCATCCGGCTCTACTCGGAGGAGGACTTCGAGGGCCGCCCCGAGTTCACCGAGCCCGAGATCCTGCGGACGAACCTCGCCAGCGTCATTCTCCAGATGACCAACCTGGGTCTGGGCGACCTGGCCAAGTTCCCGTTCATCGACCCGCCGGACCGGCGCACCATCACCGACGGCGTGAAGCTGCTCGAGGAGCTCGGCGCGCTCGACGACCGCAAGCTCACCCCGCTGGGCCGCCAGCTCGCGCAGCTCCCGGTCGACCCGCGGCTGGCCCGCATGGTCATCGAGGCCGACCGGCAGGAGTGCGTCGCCGAGGTCATGGTGATCGCGGCGGCGCTCTCCATCCAGGACCCGCGTGAGCGGCCCACCGAGAAGCAGCAGCAGGCCGACGAGAAACACGCCCGGTTCACCGACAAGGAATCGGACTTCTTCAGCTACCTCAACCTGTGGCGCTACCTGCGCGAGAAGCAGCAGGAGCTGAGCGGTAACCAGTTCCGCCGGATGTGCCGCAGTGAATTCCTCAACTACCTGCGGGTCCGCGAGTGGCAGGACATCTATGCCCAGCTGCGCCAGGTCGCCCGTACGCTCGGGTTGTCCCTCGTGGAGGATCGCGCGGAGGTCGCCGAGGGTCAGCACGTACACACCGCACTGCTCTCGGGTCTACTCTCGCACATCGGGCTGAAGGACACCGACAAACGCGAATACCTGGGAGCTCGCGGGGCCAAGTTCTCGATCTTCCCGGGCTCCGCGCTCTTCAAGAAGCAGCCGCGCTGGGTGATGTCGGCCGAGCTGGTCGAGACGAGCCGGCTCTGGGGCCGGGTGAACGCCCGCATCGAGCCCGAGTGGGCCGAGAAACTCGCCCCGCACCTGGTGAAACACAGCTACAGCGAACCGCACTGGGAGAAGAAGCAGGGCGCCGTCATGGCGTACGAGAAGGTGACCCTCTACGGTCTGCCGATCGTGCCCCGGCGCAAGGTGGGGTATTCCAAGGTCGATCCGGTGGTCTCGCGGGAGCTGTTCATCCGGCACGCGCTGGTCGAGGGCGACTGGGAGACCCACCACAAGTTCTTCGCCGACAACGCCCGCCTGCTGACCCGGATCGAGGAGATCGAGAACCGGGCACGCCGGCGGGACATCATGGTCGACGACGAGACGGTGTACGCCCTCTACGACGCGCGCATCCCGGCCGACGTGGTCTCGGCCCGGCATTTCGACGCGTGGTGGAAGAAGGCCCGGCGCGACGAGCCCGAGCTGCTCACCTTCACCCGCGACATGCTCGTCAACTCGGGCCGCGACGGGATCGACCCCAACGCGTACCCGGACGCCTGGCTCGCCAGTGGGGTGCGGCTGCCCCTGACGTACGAGTTCGAGCCGAACTCGAAGGCCGACGGCGTCAGCGTGCGGGTGCCGCTCGCGCTGCTCAACAAGCTCGACGCCGACGACTTCGCCTGGTCGGTGCCGGGCTTCCGCAAGGACGTCGTGATTGCCCTGATCAGGGCCCTGCCCAAGGCGCTGCGGACGAACTTCGTGCCGGTGCCGGACTGGGCCGAGGCCGTCCTCGACCGGGTTCCGGCGCGGCGCGGCACGTTGCCGGACGCGATCGGCAACGAGCTGCGGCGGCTCACCGGCACGGTCGTGCCGCGCGACGCCTGGCGGCCCGACCAGGTGCCGGACCATCTGCGGGTCAACTTCCGGATCGTCGACGAGCGGGACGCGGTGCTGGCCGAGGGGCGCGACCTCGAGGTGCTGCGCCGTTCGCTCGCGCCCAAGGTGCAGCAGACGATCTCGGCCGCGGCCGGCAACATCGAGCGGCGGGGGATCACCACCAACGACTTCGGCGTGCTGCCACGGCGGGTGGCCCAGATCCGGGGCGGGTACGAGGTGAACGTCTTCCCCGCGCTGGTCGACGAGGGGGAGAGCGTCGCGGTCAAGGTCTTCGAGAGCGAGGACGAGCAGCGTACGGCGATGGTCGCGGGCACCCGGAAGCTGCTCCTGCTGACCCTGCCGCCGGCCGCGCGTTACCTGCAGGGGCGGCTCGACAATCGGGCCAAGCTCGAGTTGTCGCGCGGGAACCCGTACCGGTCGATCGCCGACCTGCTGGACGACTGTGCCGGTGCGGCGGTCGACAAGCTGGTGGCGGACGCGGGCGGGCCGGTCTGGTCGTCCGTCGAGTTCGCCTCGCTGCGGGACGCCGTACGGCAGGACCTGGTCGACGCGGTGGCGAACGTGGTCACCCAGGTGCGCCAGGTGCTCGCGACGGCGTACGACATC
>DASRYP010000759.1:0-2105 GCA_035687165.1 Actinoplanes sp.
CCATGCGGGAGCGCGGCGTCCGCCGGCTGCTGGTCTGCGACGCCGATCGCAAGGTGGTCGGCATCCTGAGTCTCAGTGACGTGGCGCTGCTCGTTCCGGCCTGATCTCGGTCCGGCGCTAAGGTCGGAGCCGTGACCGATATGCCTCCGAAGCTCGCCGAGATCGTTGAAGAGTTCGCCTCGGCGCCGCGCGAGTTGGTGCTCGAGATGTTGATCGAGTTCGCCGACTCCATGCCGCCGCTCCCGGCGGGCCTGGCCGGGCACGACGGCATGGAACAGGTGCCCGAGTGCCAGACCCAGTTCTTCCTCAAAGCCGTGGTGCGTCCCGACGACACGGTCGAGACGTGGTTCGACTGCCCGCCCGAGGCGCCGACCACGCGGGCCTTCGCGGGCATCCTGGCCGAGGGACTCGACGGAGCCACGACCGCCGAGATCCTGGCCGTGCCCGACGACCTTTATGCCCGGATGGGCCTGGCTCAGGCGATCAGCCCGCTCCGCATCCGCGGCGGGTCGGCGATCCTCGCCCGCTTGCAGCGGCAGGTCGCGGCCCAGCTGGCCACACGCTGATCCCCATACTTGACGGAGTCCCGGTGGATATTCAGGTCTGGTCCGATGTCGTCTGCCCGTGGTGCTACGTCGGCAAGCGGCGGCTGGAGTCGGCGATCGCCTCGTTCGACGGCGATGTCACGGTGACGTTCCGGGCCTTCCAGCTCGACTCGTCGCACCCGTCACCGGGTCTCCCGCTCAAGCAGGCGATGGCGGCCAAGTTCGGGGACAGCGCCGAGCGGATGTTCGACCAGGTCACCTCGATCGCCACCGGCGAAGGCCTGCGGCTCGACTTCGATCGGGCGGTCGCCGCGAACACGTTCGACAGCCACCGGCTGATCGCGTGGGCCGCCGGCCAGGGGCGCCAGGCCCCGATGCTGGCGGCGTTGCAGCGGGCACACTTCACCGACGGGCTCGATATCGGGTCGCGGGCGGTGCTCGCCTCGGTGGCCGGGTCGATCGGCCTGGACCGGGCCGCGGCCAGCGCCTATCTGGAATCCGAGGCGGGTACGAGCGCGGTGAACACCGACCTGGCCGAGGCCCGCGAACTGGGGATCGCCAGCGTTCCGTTCTTCGTCGTCGACGGGAAGTACGCCGTCCAAGGCGCCCAGGAAGCGTCGACGCTGGTCGCGGCCCTGCAGGAGATCGCCCGTCGCGAGGCCGTCGACGCCGGTCGATGACGTTCCACGTGAAACAGGATTAGGTTTCGGCTATGCGATCGGGCGGGCCAGGTCTTCGATCACCTCGGCACCCGGCAGCGCACCCAGAGCCGGGCCGGCGATGGCAATCTTGCTGTGTCGCACGCCGGAGCCGATGATCACGTGCGGGGTGGCGACCACCCGGGAGTCGACCAGGATCGGCCAGTCGGGGGGCAGGCCGATCGGGGTAATGCCGCCGTACTCCATGCCGGTCATCTGGACCGCGTCGTCCATCGAGGCGAAGCTGCACTTACGCACGTCGAGGCGGCGGCGCACCACACCGTTCACGTCGGCCCGCGTCGTGGCGAGGACGATGCAGGCCGCGTACCGGACGGCCTCGCCCCGCTTGCCGGCGACGATCACGCAGTTCGCCGAGACGTCCAGGCCCACGTCGTACGCCGCGCAGAACGCAGCCGTGTCGGCCAGGCCCGCGTCGATCGGGGCCACCATCACCTGGTCGCCGTCGATCGGTGCTTCCGTGGGCCAGACGGCCAGGGCCTTGGCGACCGGGACGGCCAGCAGGTCGGGGCGGGACCGGGCGGGTTCGAGTTTCAGACTTCCCATCACGCCCGCAATCCTCGCTCAATACTCGTCCGCCAGCTAGCCCTCCCCAGACGGGCCCCCTCGGCGTCGATTCCGCCGTCCATCCCACCGCGCGTCAGGCCAGTGGTCGCGCGAAGGCACCACCAACACCCAGCCGGCCACCGTCAAGCCGGGAGCACGACGATGATCGGTGGCACCGGCACGCCGCCATTCGTCTCGGTCGCGAGCTCCGGAGCGGGCAACCAGTCCAGCCCGAGCGGTTCCGGGCCGATCCCGTCGTCGGCCCCGATCCGTGGCTCGCCGTCGGCCACGGTCACCG
>DASRYP010000760.1:0-2326 GCA_035687165.1 Actinoplanes sp.
CACCAGCACCGCCGCCTTCTCGATCCGCAGCTCGCCAGGCGCCAGCACCTCCTCGGTGAGGTCGACCGGACCCAGCTTCACCCGCTGCTCGTCCTCGGCGTGGCCGAACGTCGTCCAGGCCCCGGGCGCCGGGGTGCACGCCCGGATCCGGCGGTCGACGCCGTGGGCGGACTCCGCCCAGGACACGTGCGCGTCCTCCACGGTGATCTTGGGCGCGAGCGACACCCCGTCGACAGGCTGCTCGCGGGCTTCCAGCGAACCGTCCTCGATGCCGTCCAGGGTGGCCACGAGCAGCCCCGCGCCGCCCTCGGCGAGCCGCTCGAGGAGGTCGCCGGCGGTGTCGTCGGCTCGGATCCGCTCGGTCATCACGCCGAACGTCGGTCCCGCGTCGAGCTCCTTGACGATCCGGAACGTCGTGGCGCCGGTGACCTCGTCGCCGGCCCAGAGCGAGTGCTGGACCGGAGCCGCACCCCGCCAGGCGGGCAGCAGCGAGAAGTGCAGGTTGACCCAGCCGTGCTTGGGGATCTCGAGCGCGCTCGGCGGCACCAGCGCGCCGTATGCCACCACGGGCACGCAGTCGGGCGCGAGGGCGCGCAGGCGCTCCTGGAACTCCGGCTCACGCGGCTTCTCCGGGGTGAGCACCTCGATGCCGCGCTCGTCGGCCCAGGCGGCGGCGGGCGAACGCACCAGGCGCCGCCCCCGTCCGGCCGGGGCGTCAGGCCGGGTGACCACGGCGACCAGCTCGTGCCCCGAGGCGGCGACCGCGTCGAGGCTGGGCAGGGCGACAGCCGGCGTGCCGGCGAAGATCAGGCGCAACCCACTCACCGCCCCAGACCGAAGAGGCCACGGCCGTGCGGGCTCGGCTTGACCGTCGGCGGCTTGGCCGCGTCATACCACTCGGCGGCCCGGATCTGCTTCATCGCGTCCTTGCGGCCGGCCGCGTCGAGCCGGTCGAGGAAGAGCACCCCGTCGAGGTGGTCGGTCTCGTGCTGAGCGCAGCGGGCCATCAGGCCGGTGCCGACGACCCGGATCGGGTCGCCGTGCTCGTTGTAACCGGCGGCCACGACGTTCTGCCGGCGCTTGGTGTCGATGTAGATGCCCGGGATCGACAGGCAGCCCTCCGGCCCGTCCTGCTCCTCGTCGTCGGGGAACGACAGCACCGGGTTGACGATGTGCCCCACCACGTCGTCCACGTCGAACGTGAAGACGCGCAGGCCGACACCGATCTGCGGGGCGGCCAGACCGGCCCCGCCCTTCTCCAGCATGCTGTCGGTCAGGTCCTTGACCAGGGTGCGCAGTTCCTTGTCGAAATCGACGACGAGATCGGCCGGCGTCCGGAGCACCGGATCGCCGAACAAACGGATGGGCTGGACGGTCACGCGGGAGAACTCCTGACGTATCGGCTCGGCACCTGACTAGTCTACGGAGTGCCGTCAGGCGAGCACGGATGGCGGCGGGGTGCCGAGCGTCACCGGCAGCGACGACCACCCGCGAAGGTTCATCCGCGGCCGCCGAACGGGTCGTCCGGCCAGGGCGAGATCCGGAAAACGGCGCAGCAGGGCGGGCAGGGCGGGCAGGGCGGGCAGGGCGGGCAGGGCGATCTGCGCCTCGAGCCGGGCCAGCGGCGCACCCAGGCAGCAATGGGCACCCGCGCCGAACGACAGCGGCGCGTTGCCCGGGCGGTCGGGATCGAACACGTCCGGCTGGTCGAAGCGCGCCGGGTCCCGGTTGGCCGCGCCGAGCAGCAGCACGAGCTCGGCGTCGGCGGGCAGTTCCGTCCCGCGGCGGTGCAGGGCGGTGTAGGCCGGGACGGGGTCGTGGTTGGCGTGCGGGTCAAGCAGCATCGCGACCGCTTCGCCGGCATCCATCGCCCCGCCATCGGTGATTGTCACCACTACGTTCTACCTCCCGCGGTCCATGCTGGAACGCCTGGCTCCGTGCTGCGAGCCGGACCAGCCGGGAATTGTCGGAGGGGCCGGGCACAATGTTGGGCGTGGCGACGAAGGGTGTGCGAAGCGAGCGGGTGCCGGCCGACCGGCTGCCCGTCGCTCGCGTCTGCGTCGACGTGCCACTCCCCCACCTCGACCGTCCCTTCGACTACCTGGTCCCGGCCGACGACGACCAAAAGGCCCGACCCGGCGTACGGGTCAAGGTCCGTTTCGCCGGTCAGCTGGTCAGCGGCTTCCTGCTCGAGCGGGCCGAGTCCTCCCCGCACGGCGGCAAGCTGGCCTACCTCGACAAGATCGTCTCCCCCGAGCAGGTTCTCGACCCCGAGATCGCCCTCCTGGCCCGGGCCGTGGCCGACCGCTACGCCGGCAATCTTTAC
>DASRYP010000761.1:0-8368 GCA_035687165.1 Actinoplanes sp.
CGCCACCGAGGCGGGAGCGCCACCGAGACGGGGGCGCCCACCGAGACGGGGGCGCCCACCGAGGCGGGAGCGCCCACCGAGACGGGGGCGCTGGAAAGCGAGATCGGGACCGTGCGGGGGTGGGCTGAGGCTGGAGCGGCGATCGGCCCCGGGTGTGCGGCGGGTGGGTCAGCGCGCGGGCGGCCGGACGGAGAGCTCGCGCCAGTCGCCGGGAGTGGAGAGCAGCACGCGCACCGTGTCCAGCGCCGTCTCTTCGCTGTCGTACTCGAAGAAGTGCGAGACACCCTCGGCGCCGCCGGCGCGCTGCTCGACATACCACTGGTCGCCGCTCACCCGCAGGTAGACATCCTTGCGGGCGACGCGGCCCCACCTGCCGTTCCACCAGTGCTTTCGCTGCTCCATTCCGGCAGCGTATCGAACATTTGTTCGAACCCGACCGGGTGGGGTTGATCTTTTATCGGCGCGTCAGAGCGGAGGCTCGCGACGGCGGCCCAGTACGTCGTCGAGTGCGGTGTTCTGCACCTGGTGTCCCTGCCCACGGAGCAGCGCGTCGCGGATTTCGGTGAGCAGCTTCACCTCATCGCTGGGTGCCTTCGGCGGCGGCTCCTCGCCCCGCCGGCGCCGCTCGGCCAGCCGGTTGAGCGGGAAGACGACCAGGAAGTAGAGGATCGCGGCGGTCAGCAGGAAGGTGATGACAGCGTTGAGGAACGCCGCGTAGGTGAAGTCGACACCCTTGACGGGTGACCAGGTGCCTTTCATCGCGCCGGAGCCGCCGGAGATCAGCTTGATCAGCGGTTCCAGGAACGATTTGGTGAAGCTGCTGACGACGGCGGTGAAGGCGGTGCCGATCACGACGCCGACCGCGAGGTCGACGACGTTGCCACGCATGATGAAATCTTTGAAACCTTGCAACATCTTGCTCACGCGCACTCCGCAAGGGGATCCGAGGGGGATTCGTGGGGCAAAAGGTCCCACTGCCGGTCGGCGACAAACTACGCCGATCGGACCGCCACAGGGAAGGGCGCGACGGATCAGTCGAGCGCCGGCTCCTGCGCGGTGACCGCCTCGTCGACCGTGGGGTAGGTGCGCAGCACCTCGACCAGGCCGCTCACCTCGAGGATGCGCAACACGCCGCGCTGCGGAGCGGCCAGCCGGACCGTGCCGCCGGCGTCGTCGGTGCTGTTCTTGGCCCGGACGAACACCGAGAGCCCAGTGGAGTCGCAGAAAGACACCTCGGCGAGGTTGAAGACCAGGCGGGTGCGTCCCTTCTCCAGCAGGTCGCTGATCTGGTCCTGAAGCTGGGGCGCGGTCGCCATGTCCAGCTCGCCAGCGACCGACACCACGACCATGTCGTCGCGCTGTTCCGTTTGTACCGTCAGAGACATTCAGGACCTCCAGTTATGTCCTGACGGTACTCCAAGGCAGGTGCCGCGCGCTGAACGGGGCGCGTCGGCGAGCCCCGACGCTTTATTTGGCTGGCAGCAAGTATCTGACCTTGCGGTGGTAAAGTCCCGCCCGTTATATGGGGAGAACCAGGTCGGGAGGCAGCGTGACGCTGAGTGCGGATGAGGCGGCCCGCTTCGCCACTTTGCTCGAGGAGCACCAGGAAGCCCTGGTGGCGACCTGGACCGATCGGGTGGCCGCTACGCTGCGTGGCCGGTTGAGCCAGGCCGAGCTCCGGCGGCAGACCTCCGAACTGCGGCGCGGCTTTCAGGAGGCGATGGCCGGCGCGGCCCCGAACCTCGCCGCTGAGCCCGCCGCCGAACTGCGCGCCCAGCTCAGCGAGGTCTCCGCGCAGCGAGCCCGGCAGGGCTTCAACGCCACCGAGACGGCGGTCAGCGTCTTCGCCTTCAAAGAGGCCGTGCTCGGCATCCTCGACGGTGCGAGCAACGATGCCACCACCTTCCGCGACTACGTCGCCTTCTCTTCTTTCGTGGACGAGGCGGCACTCTTCACCTTCGACAGTTACGTGCGCGTGCGCGAGGAGCTGATCGCAGACCAGGCGGAGCAGCTGCTTGAGCTCTCCACGCCGGTGGTCAAGCTCTGGGAGGGCGTCGTCGCCGTCCCGCTGGTCGGCACGCTCGACTCGGCCCGGGCCCAGGTGGTGATGGAGCGTCTGCTCCAGACCCTGGTCGACACCGGTTCGCCGTACGCGATCATCGACATCACCGGCGTGCCGGCCGTCGACACCCAGGTCGCCCAGCACATCCTCAAGACCGTGGTGGCGGCTCGGCTGATGGGCGCCGACTGCATCATCTCCGGCATCCGCCCGCAGATCGCCCAGACGATCGTCGCGCTGGGCATCGAGTTCGGCGACATCGCCACCAAGTCCTCGCTGGCCGACGCCCTGCGCTACGTGCTGGCGAAATCCAGCCAGGCGAAGAACAAGCGACCGGAGCGCTGACGTGGACCGGGTTCCGGTTCTGAAGATCGGCGACATCCTCCTCGTCTCGATCCAGATCGACATGGAGGACCAGGTCGCCCTGCAACTGCAGGAGGACCTGGCCGACCGGATCGTCTCGACCGGCTGTCACGGCGTCATCATCGACATCAGCGCGCTGGATATCGTCGACTCCTTCGTCGGGCGCACGCTCGCCACGATCGCCTCGATCTCCAAGGTGCTCGACGCCGAGACCGTCGTGGTCGGCATGCGTCCCGCGGTCGCGATCACCTTGGTCGAGCTGGGCCTGTCGCTGCCCGGCATCCGTACGGCGCTCAATGTCGAACTCGGCATGGATCTGCTCGCCCGCGAACGCCGGGAGCGCGGCGACGACGGCGACTTCAGCGACTACACCGGTGGCGGCGTGGACGGCGGCGAGACGCCCGCGGTGCCGGCATCGTGAACGACGAGAGCCAGCAGCTCGCGGTCACCTCGGACCAGGACGTCGTCCGGGTCCGCCAGCTCGTGCGCGCGTCGGCCGTCGCGGTGAAGCTCTCCCTGGTCGACCAGACCAAGATCGTCACCGCCGCGAGTGAGCTGGCGCGTAACACGCTGGTCTACGGCGGGGGCGGCTCGGTCGAGGTGGCCCAGGTCGACAACGGCCGCCGCAAGGGCATCCGGATCGTCTTCGCCGATCAGGGTCCGGGCATCGCCGATCTTGACCTGGCCTTCACCGACGGCTACACCAGCGGCGGCGGGCTGGGGCTCGGCCTGAGCGGAGCCCGGCGCCTCGTCGACGAATTCAGCATCGAAACCGGGGTCGGCGAGGGTACGAGCATTACCGTGACCAAGTGGTGTCGATGAGCGGAGGCGTGGTGGCGTCGCTACCCGAGGGACTTCTCGACGGGGGAGTCTGGTTCCGGGTGGAGGCCGCTCCAACCGCGTCCACTGTCCGCCGTACGGCCGAGCGGCTCGCCGTCGAACTCGGCGTTCCCGAACGTAGGATCGCCGACCTTTCCATCGTGGCCGCCGAGACCGCCGGAAATCTCGCCAAGCACGCCGATCAGGGCGTCCTGCTGGTGCGCGCCGTGCGCACGCGGGAGCAGGCCGGCGTCGAGCTGATCGCGTTGGACAGCGGCCCGGGCATGGCCGACCTGGCGTTCGCGATGGAGGACGGGCACTCGACCGCCGGCACGCTCGGCATCGGCCTGGGCGCGATCATCCGGCAGGCCACGTGGTCCGACCTGCACTCCGTACCCGGGAAGGGCACGGTGCTCGCCGTTCAGGTCTGGCCGGCCGGGCCGCCTCCGATCGCCTGGGCCGCCGGGCTGACCCGGCCGCTGACCGGTGAGCAGGTCAGCGGCGACAACTTCGCGGTCCGGGTCGCCGACGGGCGCCACCAGGTGATGATGTGCGACGGGCTCGGTCACGGGGGGCTCGCCGCGGCGGCCTCGCACGAGGCGGTCCGCGCCTTCACCGACGCGCCCGCCGTCCCGCCCGACGCCGTGCTCGAACTGCTGCACCGCCGGCTGCATCACACCCGGGGCGCCGCCGTGGCCGTCGCCGAGCTCGACCCGGACGCTGGCCTGGTCCGATACGCCGGACTCGGCAACATCAGCGGCACCGTCCTGTCGCCCGACGGCGCCCGGCGCGGCATGGTCTCGCTCCCCGGCATCGCCGGTCACCAACGTCGCCAGATCCGGCAGTTCGACTACCCGATCACGCCCGACGCCGTTGTGGTCATGCACTCCGACGGCGTGGTCGACCGGTGGTCCCCGACCGACTATCCCGGTCTGCTCACGCACTCGCCGCTGGTGATCGCGGCGACCGTGCTGCGCGACGCGGGGGTGCGCCGCGACGATGCCGGCGTGGTCGTGGCCCGGTTGCCGTGACCGTCGTGCCGGAGCGGGGGCCGCAGCCGTTGATGCGCATGCGCCTGCGGGTCGAGCAGGACATCTTCGTGGTGCGTCAGCTCGGCCGCGAGGTGGCCCGCGAGGTCGGACTCGAGCAGCAGGACCAGACTCGGCTCGCGACCGCCCTCAGCGAAGTGGGCCGCATGATGCTGGCCGGGGCCGCTGATGCCGACGTGACGTTCACGGTGCGCCAGGACGGGGTGTTCAGCGCGCTGCGAGTGGCGGTGGAGGGCTCGTCGCTCAATGATCACGGGCGGTTACGGGAAGAGCTGGGACATGTCGGCCGCCTGGTGGACAAGATGGAAGTCGAGGACGGTGAGACCGGTACGGTCGTTTGGATGGCTCGACGTTTGCCGACGAGTAACCGGCTGACCCCGGAACGGATGGACGAGATCCGCGCCGGGTTGGCTCGGCACGTCCCGAGCAGCCCGGTTGACGAGCTGCACGTGCAGAACCAGCAGCTCATCACCGCGCTGGACGAGGTGCGCTCGCAGCGCGACGATCTCGCCCGGCTCAACGCCGAGCTGGAAGAGACCAACCGCGGCGTCATGGCCCTTTACAATCAGCTCTCCGAAGAGCTCGAGGAGACGAACCGCGGCGTGGTGGCGCTCTATGCCGAGCTCGACGAGAAATCCGAGCAGCTCGCCGCGGCCAGTGAGGCGAAGAGCCGGTTCCTGGCCAACGCCAGCCACGAGTTGCGCGCCCCGGTCACCGCGGTGATCGGGCTGAGCCGCCTGCTCAACGACGACGCGTCCGACCCGCTCACCACCGAGCAGCGCCGCCAGGTCGATCTCATCCGTGGCTCGGCCGACGACCTGCTCTTCCTCGTCAACGACCTGCTCGACCTGGCCAAGGCGGAAGCCGGCCGGATCGAGCCGAACTGGGAGCGGGTCGACCTTCGGGCGATGTTCGGCCAGCTTCGGGGCACGCTGCGGCCGCTGGCCATCCGGCCCGAGGTCGACTTCCGCATCGACGAGCCGGCCGTGCCGTCCTTCCGCTCCGACGAGGTGCTGCTCGGGCGGGTGCTGCGCAATCTGCTGACCAACGCGCTCAAGTTCACCGCCGAGGGCGAGGTGCGGCTCAGCGTGCGCGAGGTCGGCACCGACGTGGAACTCACCGTCTCGGACACCGGCACCGGCATCCCCGCCGAGCTGCACGAGCGAATCTTCGAGGAGTTCTACCAGGTGCCGGGCAGCAAGGCGCTCAGCGGCAAGGGCACCGGCCTCGGCCTGCCCTACGCGCGCCGGTTGGCCGCGATCCTCGGTGGTGCCCTGCGGGTCGACTCCACGCCCGGCGAGGGGAGCACCTTCACGTTACGGCTGCCGGCGTCATGAAAACGGCCACCGTCCTCGTCGTCGACGACAGCGCCACCAAGCGCTATCTGCTGGTCAGCTGGTTGACCCGCGCCGGTTTCACGGTGCGGCAGGCCGAGACCGGCGGGGAGGCGCTGAGCGTGCTGCCCGGTTCGGACGTCGAACTCGTGGTCCTCGACGTCAAGCTGCCCGACATGAGCGGCTTCGACGTCTGCGAGAGGATCAAGACCGATCCGACGTACGGGACCCTGCCCGTGATCCACGTGTCGGCCCACGCCGTCGACGTCGTCGACCGCACCCAGGGTCTCAACCGCGGCGCCGACGCGTACCTCGTGGAGCCGATCGAGCCCGACGAGCTGATCGCCACCGCCCACGCGGTGCTGCGTTACTACTCGGCCAGGCGGCGGGCCGAGTCGCTGGCCGACCGCATGGTGCGCCTGGCCGAGGCGACCCTCGCCATCAACACGTCGACCACGCTGAACGGCCTGCTGGAGGCGGCCGCGGCGGGCGCGGAGGAGATCTTCGGCGGTCCGGTCGTGGTGCTCACCGAGGCGGTGGACGGCGAGGGCGTGGCCGCGGCGGGCTCACCTCCCACCGTACGACCGTGGCCTTTGCCTGAAGAGACCGTCGAGGTCGGGTCCCGGGTCAGAACGGATCAAGCCGCTGACTGGGACGTCGTCGCGTGGCCCGAGGGCGAATCGGTGGCGGTCGCCTCGGCCCGGTTGCGCCCCGACCGGCCGCCCGTCTATGTGGCCGTGCCCAGCAGCAGTCAAAATCCGGGCTTCCCGGTGCTACGCCAGCTTTCCCAGACAGTCGCGGCCGTCGCCGAGGCGCAGCGCTCCTACGACGAGGAGCACCGCATCGCCGTCACCCTGCAGCGCAGCCTGCTCCAGTCGCACCTGCCCCAGGTGCCCGGCGTCGAGCTGGCCATGCGGTACGAGCCGGCGGGCGCGCAGACCGAGGTGGGCGGCGACTTCTACGAGCTCACGATGCTCGACGGCCGGCTGCTGGTGGCGATCGGCGACGTCGCGGGCCACTCGCTGCACGCCGCCACCGTGATGGCCGAGGTGCGGCACGCCGTCCGGGCGTACGCGGTCGAAGGTCATCCGCCCGGAACCGTGCTCAGGCTGGTCAACAACTTCATGCGGACGGTGCTGCCGGCCGACTCCGCCACCATCTGCCTGCTCACGCTCGAACCCACCTCGGGCAAGATCCGGATGGCCAGCGCCGGGCACCTGCCGCCGCTGCTGCACACCCCCGAGGGGTTGAGCTTCATCGAGCCGCACGGCCCGCTGCTCGGCATCAACGCACCCCGCCCCGAGGACCTGGAGTTCGTGCTGCCGCGGGGCGGGACGCTCGTGCTCTACACCGACGGTCTGGTCGAACGCCGCGACGCCGATATCGACGTGGGGCTGGCGGCGCTGGCCGACGCGTCCGCCAGGGTCGAGTCCAACCTGGACGCGTTCTGCCGGCGTCTGATGGTGGAGCTCGGCGGAGCAGGGCAACAGGCCGACGACATCGCGGTCGTCGCCCTGCGCCGCCTGTGACTCAGTAGATCGAGGCGTACTTCTGGTAACCGGTGCCGATCAGTAGCCGGTCGCCGAAGGTGCCGGTGCCGGTGCTCAGCCGGCGGTAGAGGTTGCCGGCCGCGTCGCGCACGACGAGGTCGCCCTTGCCGTCCTCGTTCAGGTCGCCGGCGCCGACGATGGCGTTGTAGCCGAGCCAACCGGTGCTCACGGGCTGCCGGTCGCCGAGGTTGCCTTTGCCGTCGCCGTACTTGACGTACATCTCGGTACCGATCAGGAGCAGCAAGTCGGCTTTGCCGTCGCCGTTGAGGTCGCCGGGTCCGACGAAACGGCTGAAGCTCTTGTAGGCACTGGGGTAGGCGACCGGCGTACCGAAGCCGCCTTTGCCGTCACCGTTGATGCGGTAGAGCGTGCCGGTGGTGCGGTCGCGGGCGATCAGGTCGGACTGGCCGTCGCCGGTGAGGTCGCCGGTGTGGATGAGGGCGTCCCAGCGGTTCCAGTTGCCCGGCACCGCTGTGATGGTGTTGCCGGTGAACGGAGGCGCGTCGTCGCCCCGGTAGGCCCGCATCGTCCCGTCGGAACGGCGTACCAGCAGGTCGTTCTTGAAGTCTTTGCTGACGTCGCCGAACGGCACGACGGCCGTGACCGCCGACAGCGCCTCCGCCGATCCGGAGTTGGCGAACGCCGTGCCGGCCGCGTTGGCCGACTGCCACTGGCCCGCACCCGTAGTGGTGCTGGTGAGACCGAACAGGTTCGGCCGCCCGCCGCAGTCATAGCTGTGCAGCGTGGGAGTGCCGCCGCAGTGCACGTTGAGGGTGCCGCTGGTGAGTCTGGTCGGCACCCCGTCGACGGTCGCTGACAGCGACCACTCGTAGGCGCCGCGCAGAGCCCGCTTGCCTGCGATCATCCCGTCCCAGCTGCCAGCGGCCACGGTCCGGGAAGAACCACCGGGGAAGGTGGTGACCGTTCCGGTGCGCACCTGCTTGACAGTGAAGGAGGTGGAGCCGACCGGGCGGGTCAGCGGAAGGGTCACCGGCACGGTCCCCGGGAGGTCGAAGTTGCCCGCCGGGTGGTCGGGGAAGGTCGTGAGCGGCGACGGAGCGACACCCGGATCCACGATGTGCGTCGTGTTGGCTGAATCGACCCAGGCGACATCACCGCCGAACTTGTCGACGGCCCACGAGACGTTGCGGTCGTCGGCGAGCTCACCGCGCGGGAAGGTGGCTAGCGTGACCG
>DASRYP010000762.1:0-4057 GCA_035687165.1 Actinoplanes sp.
GACCAGCACCCGTTCGAGCAGGCCCGGATCGGCGTGCACGGCCGGCACCTCGTCGGGAATGTGCAGGGTGACCTGGCGGCCGACCGGCCCGAGGTCGTCGAGCGCCCGGGGGATGACCTCCTCCGCCCCGACGTCGGTCGCGCTCACGCCGAGCGCACCGGCCTGCAGGCGGCTCATGTCGAGCAGGTTGGCGACCAGCCGATCGAGCCGGTCGAGCGACTCGTCGGCGGTGGCCAGCAGCTCCTTGCGGTCCGCCTCGTCGAAGTGGACCTCGTCGCTGCGCAGACCGGCCACCGCGGCCTTGGCCGAGGCCAACGGCGTGCGCAGGTCGTGGCTCACCGCCGCCAGCAGGGCCGTACGCATCCGGTCCGCCTCGGCCAACGGCTTGGCCGCCGCCGCCTCGGCGCTGAGCCGTTCCTGACGCAGCGCGACCGCGGACTGCGCGGCGAACGCCTCGACGATGCGCCGGTCGGACGCCTCCAGCGGGTGCCCGCGCAGCAGCAGCATGACGTCGTCGTCGACCTTCACCTCGACGTCCGCGTCGGCCGGTCTGGTGCAGCGTGGGCCGCCCACCTCGGCGACCACCTCGCCGCTGTCCAGCAGGGTCACCGAGTCGAAGCCGAACGTCTCGCGCAGCCGTTCGAGCAGCGCGATCAGCGGCCGTTCGCCACGCAACACCCCGCCCGCGACGGTCGCCAGCGTCTGCGCGTCGGCCTGCGCAGCCGCGGCCTGCCGGGTCTTGCGGGCCGCCGTGTCGACTACCCAGCTCACGGCCAGCGCCACCACGACGAAGATGGCGAGGGCGAGCAGGTTGTCGCCCTCGGCGATGGTGAAACGCCCGATCGGTGGCGTGAAGAAGTAGTTGAGCAGCAGCGACCCGACAACCGCGGCGAGCAGCGCGGGCCATAGGCCACCGAGCAGCGCGACCCCGACGACGCCGGCCAGGAAGATCAGGATGTCGTTGGTGAGCGAGATCGACGGCCCGGCGTGCAGGGCGGCGGTGAGGGCCGGCAGTCCGATCAGGACCGCGGCGAACCCGGCTAGGCGCCGGCCCCGGGAGAGCGCGGCCGGCATCCGCGTACGCCGCCGCCCCTGACCGGCCCGCTCATGAGTGACCAGGTGGACGTCGATCGAGCCGGAGAGCGCGATGGTCTCGGCACCGACCCCCGCGCTGAGGATCTGCGCGAACCGGCCCCGGCTGCTCGCACCGAGCACCACCTGCGTGGCGTTGACCGCCCGCGCGAAGTCGAGCAGCGCGTGCGGCACGTCCGAGCCCACCACCTGGTGGTAGGTGCCGTCGAGGCTCTCCACCAGCACCCGCTGGCGGGCCAGCCGGGCCGGGTCGGCCCCGGCCAGCCCGTCGTTGCGGGTGACGTGCACCGCGAGCAGGTCGGCGCCCTTGGTGCGGGCCGCGATCCGGGCCGCCCGGCGGATCAGGGTGTCGCCCTCGGGCCCGCCGGTCAGCGCGACGACGACCCGCTCCCGGGTCTCCCAGGTCTTGTCGATGCCGTGCTCGGCACGGTACTTCCCGAGCTGGTCGTCGACCTTGTCGGCCAGCCAGAGCAGGGCCAGCTCACGCAGCGCGGTGAGATTGCCCGTCCGGAAATAGTTACCTAGCGCCGCGTCGACCTTCTCGGGCTGGTAGATGTTGCCGTGCGCCATCCGCCGCCGCAACGCCTCGGGCGTCATGTCGACCAGTTCGACCTGCTCGGCCGCGCGCACCACCGCGTCGGGCACGGTCTCGCGCTGCGGCACCCCGGTGATCTGCGCGACGACGTCGTTCAGCGATTCCAGGTGCTGCACGTTGACCGTGGTCAGCACGCTGATCCCGGCGTCGAGCAGTTCCCGCACGTCCTGCCAGCGCTTGGCGTTGCGCGAGCCGGGCACGTCGGTGTGCGCGAACTCGTCGACCACGGCCAGCTCGGGCTTGCGTGCGAGCACGGCGTCGACGTCCATCTCGGTGAACTCGACGCCCCGGTAGGTCACGTGCCGCCGGGGCACGACGTCGAGGTCACCGATCATCGCCGCGGTGTGCTTGCGCCCATGCGTCTCGACGAGTGCGACGACGACGTCGGTGCCGCGCTCGGCCCGGCGGTGGGCCTCTTCGAGCATGGCGTACGTCTTACCGACGCCGGGCGCGGCGCCTAGATAGATCCGCAATTCTCCGCGTGCCATCGACGCCGCGCCCCTCTTCCTACTTCTTGCCGTCGAGGGCCAGGTTGAGCTCGAGCACGTTGACGGCGGGTTCACCGAGGAAGCCGAGAGCCCGCTCGTCAGTGTGCTCGCCGATGAGCTTGTGCACCTGGTCCACTGTCAGACCGCGTTCCCGGGCGATCCGGGGCGCCTGCAGATTCGCGTACGCCGGGCTGATGTTCGGGTCGAGGCCGCTGGCGCTGGCCGTGACCGCGTCGGCCGGCACCACCGGCTTGTCGGGCGCGTTGCCGCGGATCGGGGTGATCACGCCACCCTGGGCCACGTAGTCCTTGCCCGGCTCGGCCGGTTCGACCGGCACGCCGGCGTACGTCTGCAGGAAGGGCTTTTCGGTCTGGTTGACCGCGACCGCCCGGGTGACCGGGCCGGTGAAGCCGTCGCGGTAGAAGACGGCGAGCACCGCGCCTACGCCGTCCGGCGTGCAGTACGGCCGGCTTCCGTCGACTTTCTCCAGCTCGCCGATGGCGAGACTGCGCTCGCAGACCTGGGTGAGCAGGCTCTGCGACGCGTCGTCCGGGTTGTCGGCGAGGGTGTCCACGACGCTCTCGGGGCCGAGGTTGCTGGCCGCGGTGGCGTCGGGGTCGTATCCGTCGCCCGCCGCGGACGGCCGGCTCTGGAAATAGCGCGGGATCGGGTTGCCGTCGCCGTCGGTGTAGGCCTGACCGATCAGGCTGCTGCCGACCTTGGTGGCGCCGACCGTGATGAGGGAGCCGTCCGCCTTGCCGGACAGGCCCGGCAGGTGGCCGATCGCGACGAAGGCCAGCGGATAGACGAGTCCGAGGAGGACCGTGAGGACGAGCAGCGCACGGAACGCCGCGAGGTGCTGGCTGAGCCAGACAGGGAGTCTCATCTTAAGTCCGTTTGAGGGTGGCCGGCAGGGTGGTGGGACTGGGCATGTCAGATCCCCGGGATGAACTGGACGAGAAGGTCGATGAGCTTGATGCCGACGAACGGCAGGAGCACGCCGCCGAGGCCGTAGATCCAAAGGTTGCGCCGCAGCAGCGCGGACGCGCTGGACGGCCGGTACCGAACGCCGCGCAGGGCGAGCGGGATGAGCGCCACGATGATCAGCGCGTTGAAGATGACCGCGGAGAGGATCGCCGAGCCCGGCGAGTGCAGCCGCATCACGTTCAGCGTGTCGAGGCCCGGGTAGACCGCCGCGAACATCGCCGGGATGATCGCGAAGTACTTGGCGATGTCGTTGGAGATCGAGAAGGTGGTCAGCGCCCCCCGCGTGATCAGCAACTGCTTGCCGATCTCGACGATCTCGATCAGCTTCGTCGGGTCGGAGTCGAGGTCGACCATGTTGCCGGCCTCCTTCGCGGCCGACGTGCCGGTGTTCATGGCCACGCCGACGTCCGCCTGGGCCAGGGCCGGCGCGTCGTTGGTGCCGTCGCCGGTCATCGCGACCAGCCGGCCGCCCTCCTGCTCCTTGCGGATCAGGGCGAGCTTGTCCTCGGGGGTGGCCTCGGCCAGGAAGTCGTCGACGCCCGCCTCGGCCGCGATCGCCGCCGCGGTCTGCGGGTTGTCGCCGGTGATCATCACCGTGCGGATGCCCATCTTGCGCATCTCGTCGAACCGGGCGCGCATGCCCGGCTTCACGACGTCCTTGAGGTGTATGACGCCGAGGATCCGGCCCGGTTCGGCGACGACCAGCGGAGTGCCGCCGGCCCGGCTGATCTGGTCGACGATCTGCGACACCTCGCCCGACGCGCCACCGGCCCACTTGATCACCGAGTTCGCGGCGCCCTTCCGGATCTGCCGGTCGCCGATGTCGACGCCGCTCATCCGGGTCTGCGCCGTGAACGGCACGAAAGTCGCGTTCGGTATCAGCCCCGGCTCCCGC
>DASRYP010000763.1:0-12360 GCA_035687165.1 Actinoplanes sp.
GAACGCCGACCGCCCGCCGCACCGCCGCGAGATCGGCGAGCGACCCGCCGAACCGTCGCTCCTCGGTCAGCACGCTGATCCACGTCGCGCCGCCGGCCTCGTAGTCGGCGGCCAACGCGGCCGGATCGGCGATGGCCGCCAGCTCCCCCTTCGACGGTGACCGCCGCTTCACCTCGGCGATCACCGAAACCCCAGGGCGAGCCAGGGCCCCGTACGCATCAAGCGCCGGCGCCGCCGCACCCGCCCGCCGCACCAGCTCGTCCAAGCTCGTCAGCGCCCGGCGCTTCGCGACATCCGCACGAACCCCGGCCAAGATCCCGTCCAGCACATTGCGCACGCCTCGACCCTAGACGGCCCGGACCGGACGAGCAGGGTGCGGAAGCCCTCGTTCCTTCTAGACGGCCCGGACCGGACGAGCAGGGTGCGGAAGCCCTCGTTCCTTGCCCGGGGCTGAACCGCCCGGACAGGACCGTACGGCGGTGACTCTGGTCGGCACTCTCCTCGAACAATAGGGTGGGGTGATGCCGCGCCCGTGTCTCGTCGGTGTCCAGCTGCCCGAGGAAGAACGCCGGGTCGACTGGCCCGAGCTGGTGGCGATGGCGCGCGCCGCCGAGCGGGTCGGGTTCGACTCGTTGTGGGTCGGCGATCACCTGCTCTTCGACCTGCCGGACGGCACCCCGCGCGGGCCCTGGGAGGCGTGGACGACGCTGGCCGGGCTGGCGGCGGTGACCGAGCGTGTCCAGCTCGGTCCGCTCGTCGCGGCGACCGCGTTCCACGCCCCCGCGATGCTGGCCAAACAGGCCGCCACCATCGACGCGATCTCCGGCGGGCGGCTGATCGTGGGTTTGGGCGCCGGCTGGAACGAGCGGGAGTTCACCGCGTTCGGCTTCCCCTACGATCACCGGGTCTCCCGCTTCGCGGAGGCGTTCACGATCATCCGTGGCCTGCTGCGCGACGGGCACGTCGACTTCCACGGCACCTACTACCAGGTGGCGAACTGCACGCTCGACCCGCCGGCCGTGCGGCCCGGGGGACCGCCGCTGTGGCTCGGCTCGTTCGCCCCGCGCATGCTGCGCATCGGACTGCCGCATGTGGACGCCTGGAACATCTGGTGGGCCGACTACGGCAACACCCCGGAAGGCTTCGCCGCGGTACGGGAACGGGTCGAGCAGGCCGCCGCGACGGCCGGTCGTGGCCCCGGTGAGGTGTCCGCGACCGCCGCCGTGCTGGTCCAGCTGCCCGACGCGGTGGGCCGTCCGGACTTCGACCCCGAGGCCCCCGCCGTACGCCCGGTCCAGGGCTCGCCGGCCGACGTCGCCGAGCACATCGCCGCCCTGGCCCGAGCCGGCGCCGACCACGTGCAGCTCGTGGTCGACCCGATCACGGTTGCGTCCATCGAATGGCTCGGCCGGACGCTCGCCATCCTCGACAACGCGTAGGCGGCCTGCCCCACCCGCAACAGCCTTCGCAGGGTCGGCAGATCACCGGTCGCGGCCGCGCGCCCGTCCCCCAGGGTCAGGTCGCAAGTGGCCGGATCTTCGAGTACGGCGTTGAGTGTCCTTGGTCCGCGGTCCGGGCAATCCGGTCGGACGTGGCCGGCCCGGTCTAACGGGTTGTCCGGTCGCCGTCCGCGGGCGAGCATGTCGGGCATGGTGTTGCGGTCGCCGTTGCAGGGTGGGCTCCCGCCGGCCGGTGCGGTGGGCGGGCCGCCGACCGGTGCCGTCGTGGAGATCGCCTGCGACGAGTCCGGGTTCTCGGGCACCAACCTGCTGCGCTCGGGCCTGCCGGTGATCACGCACGCGAGCGTCGACCTCGGCGTGGGCGAGGCCGCCGGGCTGATCGCCGCGCTGCGCTCCGCGTTCCGGTTCTCGCCGCACGAGCTGAAGTCGGGCCAGTTCCTCCGGCGGCCGGGCGCCTCGGAGGCGTTGCGGTGGTTCCTGGCCGCGCTGCGGGGCCGGGCGCTCGTCCAGGTGATCGACAAGGAGTTCTTCCTCGTCACCCGGATCGTCGACCTGCTGCTGTACGAGTCCACGTACGCCACGCTGGCCCAGGACCACCGGACGGCCGCACTGGATCTTGCTCGGGCCCGGCGTTCGGGGGGAGACGACTGGGCCGCCCTGCTGGAAGCCTTCGTCGACCTGATGAAGATCAAGCGGCGGCCTCCGGTCGAGCCGATCGTGCAGCGGTTCTTCGCCGCCCGGGACGCGCTGGTGCGCCGCGGGCTCGACGCGCGGGCGCACGCCGTGCTCGACGGGCTTGATCCGGCTCGGCTGCACGAGGTGCTCACCCGGCTCGACAATGACGACCGCACCATCCCGCCACCGCTGGAACCGATGCTGCCGGCGCTGGCCGAGACGGTCCTTGCGTGGAGGCTCGGGCGACGTCAGGTGCTCGTGATCCACGACGAGCAGAGCGCCCTCACCGCCGACCGGTTGACCCGCCTGCGGCAGGCGCTCGCCGACGCCGACGGATTCTCCCCGCTGGCCGGGCTGGTGATGGTCGACTCGCGCGACGATCCTCGGGTTCAGGTCGCCGACCTCCTCGCGGGCGTGGCTCGGCGGCGGCCGGACGCGGTCGACGAGCTCGGATGAGGAAGCTCACCGGCCGGCCGTTGTGCTGTCCGAGGAGACCCGGTAGCGCAGCGCGCCGCCGCGGGCCAGCTCGGTCAGCACACCGTTCAGCTCGTCGACCTGCGCCTCGGTGTGCGCCGCGGTCAGCTGGATCCGGAAGCCGATCTCGTCGCGCGGCACGCCGGGATAGGGGGCGAGCGTCACGTACTGACCGGCGCTCCAGAGCTGCTCGGAGACCGCGATCAGGTCGTGCTCGGGCGAGATCGGGATCTCCACGACCGGCGTGTCGTGCACGTTGAGAGTGTGCACCCCCATTTCCCGTACGTGCGTGAGCAGTTTCGCGGTCAGGCGGTAGAGATGGGCACGCAGCGAGTCGCCGCGCTTCTCGTTCACGTCCAGACCGGCGATCACCGTGGCGAGCGAGGCCACCGGCGACGGTCCGGAGTAGAGATAGGTCGGCGCGGACACCTTGAGCTGGTTCTTCACCGCGGCGGGCAGGGCCAGGAAGGCCAGCAGCGACGAGTACGCCTTGGAGAAGCCGCCGACGAGGATGATGTTGTCGTACGTCTCGCCGCTGTGCTTGACGATCGCGTTGCCGCTCAGCCCGTACGGTGAGGTCTCGTCCGGACCGCGTTCGCCGATCACGCCCATGCCGTGCGCGTCGTCGACGTAGAGGACCGCGTCGTGTTCCCGGCACACCTTCGCGTACTGCTTGAGGTCGGGAATGTCGCCCGTCATGCTGTTGACGCCGTCCATGCAGACCATGATCGGACGCGCGGTCGCCTCCTTGAGCAACCGTTCCAGCTCGGTCAGGTCGCCGCTGCGAAACCGGCGCATCGTCGCGCCCTGCCCGCGGGCGAACACGCAACCGTCGTAAATGGTGCGATGCGCCCGGCTCTCCATGATGAGCGTGCCCTCCCGGATCAGCGCCGGGATCACTCCGAGGTGGATCTGCGAGATCGTCGGCAGCAGCAGCACGTCCTCGGCGCCGAGCAGGTCGCTGAGCCGTTCCTCGAGCTGCGGGTAGAGCTTCGGGCTGCCGAGCATGCGCGACCAGGAGGGGTGCGTGCCCCACTTGCGAAGCTGTGGCTCGACCGCCTCGATGATCTCGGTGTCCAGGTCGAAACCCAGGTAGTTGCAGGACGCCCAGTCGACCAGCCAGTCCCGTCCGATGCGGATCCGGCGCCCGTCGATCTCCTCGATCACGGCGTCGTACATCCGGCTGTTGACCCGAAGGTCTTCGATGTCGTGGGTTTGAGCCGGCACGGTGTACCCCTTTCGCGTTACCGGATCAAGGTAGTCGGCCGCGCTACGACGATCGAGGAGTCAACTCCCGGGATCTCGGCCCGGCCGGCCGGGCGGGCCACGGCCTGCCGGGGTGCCGGTCCGATAGCCTGGGCCGTGATGGAACGAGATCTTCTTGCGGCTCGCGAGCTCGCGGCCGGACTGGCGGTTCGGGCCGGGCGGCTGCAGCTCGAGCGGCGCGACACTCTGCGGGTGGGCGTGCCCAAGGCCCACGCCAACGACGTCGTCTCCGACGTCGACATCGCCAGCGAGCGGCTCATCGTGGAGGCGATCTCCGCGGCCTGGGGCGACGACGCGGTGCAGGCCGAGGAGGGGCACGGCCGGGACGGCGCGACCGGGTGGACGTGGGTCATCGATCCGCTGGACGGCACGCGCAACTACATCAGCCGTACGGGGCCCTGGTCGGTCTGCATCGCTCTCTACGAGGGCGATCAGGCCCGGATGGCGGTCGTGCACGAGCCGGTCGCGGGCGAGACGTTCAGCGCGATCGACGGGGGTGGGGCACTGCTGAACGGTGCGCCGATCTCGGTGTCCGGTGGGCCGCCGCTGGGTGCGGCGCTGGTCGGCGTCAGTTTCCAGCCCAACCCGGCGACCAAGGAGCGCGCGGGCAAGGTCATCCGTGAGCTGCTTCCGGTGGTCGGGGACATCCGTCGGCTCCCGGCCGCGTTGAACCTGGTCTATCTCGCGGTCGGCCGGCTCGACGGCGGTGTGGCCCTCGACACGAACCGGTGGGACATCGCCGCGGGCGCGCTCGTCGCGAGGGAGGCCGGGGTGGTTCTCGGCGGGCACGGACCGGACTTCACGACCGAGCTCACCATCGGCGCCGCCCCGTCGTTGTGGGCGGCGCTGTCCGAGCGGGTGCGCGCGGTCGCGTGAGTGGCCACTACTGAGCCGCGCGCTTCCCGACCCGTCGGTCTCGCGTCGCCCGACACCGACGGGGCCAGGTGCGGCCCTGGTCACGATGCCAGTTCGAGGCGGCCGACCTACGAGCCGCGTCCACCGGCCCGGGCCGCGAGTTCCAGGGCGTACGCCGGCCACCACCGACCGGCGGGCGGCGCACCACGGCCGCAGGCGCCGTCGGACTCGCCCGGCCGTTTGATCCAGAGGTACCCGGCGACGCGGGAGCGGCCGGTTGTGAGGGTGGGCGGTTCGCCGAGTGCGCGGCTGGGCGGGTTGCACCAGTGGTGGTGGCCTTTCGCGGTGGGGCCGTTGCCGTTGCGGCTCGTGTCGATCACGAAGCGAGCACCGCCCAGCCGTTTCGACAACCTGGTCCCGTACGCGGTGGTGGCCTTGGTGGTCTCGAAGTTGGCGACGTTCAGCGCGAACCCGTCGGCCCGCGCGACCCCGGCCCGCTTCAGCGCCGTGGCCATCAACGCGGTGTCGGTGATCCAGGCCGAGTTGCCGCCGTCCAGATAGACGGTCAGCCCGGGGTTCGCCGCGAGGGTGTCGATCGCCCGGCCGAGCAGCGCGTACCGGACGTCGCGCTGCGCGGTGGAGAGGCAGCCCTGCACGGCCTGGGCGACCGAGTCGGGTTCGAGGATCACGATCGCGCGCCGGCCGTCGAGCGCCCGGGCGATGGAGGAGATCCAGGCCGAGTACGCCGATGCGGTGGCGGCGCCCCCGGCCGACTCGCCCGAGCAGTCGCGGTGCGGGATGTGGTAGAGCACGAGCACCGGCAGCCGGCCCGCCGCGGCGGCGTCGGTGACCAATGTGCGGGCCCGCTCGAGATGGCCGGGGCCCTCGTCGGCGAACCAGGCCGCCACCGGTCGCTCGGCGATTCTGCGGATCAGCGCCGCGTCGGCGATCCGGCCCGCCGCCTCGTACGCCAGGACCTGGTCGACCGCCGGCCCGGTCGGCTCGACATAGAGGAGGGTGGGCGGGGTCGGCGACGGCCTCGCGACGGGCGCGGGGTCCGGGGAGTCGGAGCGGGACACCCATACCGTGGCGGCCCCGGCCGCGAGCGCGACCGTGACCACCAGGAGCAGGAGCCGCCTCCGTCTCACTCCTCGCCGCTGTATTCGCTCATCTCGCCGACGCCCGGCGTTCCCTCGGCCCGGCCGTAGCGCAGTTGCACGGCGCCCGTGGGGGTGGCGATCGGCGGTTCGAGCAGCGTCAGGTTGGTCGGGACCTCGCCGCCGTCGAACACCTTCTTGCCGACGCCGAGCAGGATCGGATAGACCCACAGGGTGAGCTGGTCGAAGAGGCCGTCACGCAGCAGCGACTGCACCAGGTCGAGGCTGCCGATCACGTGGATGTGCTCGTGCTTCTCGCGCACCGCGGTCACGGCGCTGATCAGGTCGGGGCCGAGCTGCGTCGAGCCCTCCCAGGTGAGGTCCGGCGTGCCGCGCGAGGCGACGTACTTCGGAACGCTGGTGAACAGCGTGGCGATCCCGCCGTTCGGCCCGTCCTGCTGGTGCGGCCAGTACGAGGCGAAGATGTCGTAGGTCTTGCGGCCCAGCAGCAGGGCGTCCAGCTCCTGCATGCCGTCTGAGACCAGCTGGCCGACCTGCTCGTCGAAGAGGGGCGCCTGCCAGCCCCCGAACGGGAAGTCGCCCTCCGGGTCCTCCGCCCGGCCGCCGGGCGCCTGGGCGACGAGGTCGAGGGTGGTGAACAGGTCGATGTGAACGGTGCTCATGGCGTCTCCTCGTGTTCCGGCTTGTCCAGTACCCACTCAGACCGCCGTCCGGGCGGGAACTCATCGAAGGACCGCCGAGAGATTCGACGTTACCGCCGCGCTGCTCAGCGGGCTTGCGGTTTCAGCCGGTAGACGGCGCCCGCGTAGTCGTCGCTCACGTAAATGGCCTGGTCGGGGCCCTGCACGGCCATGACCGGGCGGCCCCAGCGGGAGCCGTCGTCGAGCTGGAAGCCGGTGAGCAGCGTCTGCTGGGGGCCGAGGCCGCCGCCGCGCCAGGCGAAGAACAACACCTCCGGCGGGCGCGGCGGTCTGCGGTTCCACGAGCCGTGGACGCCGACCAGAGCGCCGTCGCCGTACCCGCCCGCGACCCCCGCGGCGAAGCTGAGGCCCAGCGGCGCGGAGTGGGCGCCCATCCCCTCCTCGACCGGCGGCAGCTTCGCGCAGTCCAGCAACGTCCCGTCCGGGTTGGTCTCGAAGTCCCGGACGAACGGGCGGCCGGTGTAGCTGAGCGGGGAGTCCCGGTCGCCGGGCTGCAGGTCGGGGTCGGGGTTGCAGTAAGGCCAGCCGAGGTCGCGCCCCGGGGTGAGCTTGGCCAGCGGCTCGAGCGGGTGGTCATTGACGTACGAGAGCTCGACCTTGCCCTGGTCGTCACCCTCGTGCGGATAGGCGATGTTGTCCCGGTTGTTGACCGCCGTCCAGACCGCGCCGTCCGGGGCGATCGCCAGCCCCGTCCCGTTGCGCACCCCGCGCGCGAATACCGTCGTCCGGCCGCCGGCCGAGCGCAGGATCGACGCCCGTTCCGGCTTGGCGGCACGGTCGTCGGCCGAGATGTTGCCGGTCGAGCCGATCGAGATGTAGAGCGCGCCGTCCTTCCCGACCGCCACGCTCCTGAGCGCGTGCGCGTACTTGCCGCCCAGCTCGGCACTCTTCGCGTCGGGCAGCCCGCCGACGACGACCTGTCGGCCGGAGAGCGCCGCGTTCCGGTAGGTGAAGGCGTCCACCTGGTCGCTCTCGGCGACATAGAGCGTGTCCCCGTCGAAGGCCAGCCCGTGCGGCTGATTCAGCCCGGCGACCAGGGTCTTCTGGGCCGGCGCGGAATCACCCGCCCCGGGCGTCAGCGCGACGACGTCACCCGCCCCGGGCCGGGATACCAGCAGCCGCTGGTCGGGAGTCCAGGCGAGCAGCCGCGCGCCGGGCACCCGCGCCCACACGCTCACCGTCCACCCGGGCGGCGCCTGCAGCCGCCGGGTCTGGTCGAACGGCGCCGCGTCGGTGCCGGCGAGCGGGCGCACCGGTGTGGCGACCAGGGAGGTCGACGACGGGGTGGGCGCCGGGGCCCGCTCGGCGGAACAGGCGGCCAGCGTCAGGGCCAGGCCGGCGGCGATCAGCTTCGTCCTCATCGGTGCATTCGTACCACTGGTCAGGCTGGTTCGGGTCACGCGGTTCGGGTCAGGCCGGTTCGGCCTCCTCGAACACGAGCAGGGTCCTGGTGTTGACGACCCCCGGCATGCCCTGGATCTCGCCGAGCACGAGCCGGCCCAGCGCCGCGTTGTCCCGGGCCCGCACCAGCATGATGACGTCGAACTCGCCGCCGACCAGGGCGAGGTGGGCGACGCCGGGCAGCGCGCGCAGCCGGGCGCCCACGTCGCGCCACTCCGCCTGGTTCAGGTTCACCGTGACGTAGGCCGACGTGCCCAGGCCGGCCGCGACCGGGTCGACGTCGGCGCGGAAGCCCCGGACCACGCCGGTCGTGCGGAGACGATCAAGGCGGGCGTACGCGTTGGCGCGCGAGATGTGCAGGCGCTCGGCGAGCGTGCGCATGGACATCCGGCCGTCCCGGGTGAGCTCGGCCAGGATCTGCCGGTCGACCTCGTCGAGCGGGTCTGCCACTTGTCTTGCCCTCCCTCGGCCCGAACCGCGCCAACTGGACGATCGGTCCCGGCACGACGCCGGTGGAGATACATTTTCTCGGTTCTGTGCCAATAGTGGAATCCGAATGGCAACGCTACAAGCATGTGTTCATGACAGGTGATGCAGACCACCTTCTGCCCTCCGACCTCCCCGTGACCCTTCTCGGCCCCGACGGCCACCCCGTCGCCGACGCCGGTCACGCCCTCCCGGCCGAGGCCGCGCTCACGACCGCCCTCGCCGGCCTGATCACCGCACGGCGGCTCAACGACCAGGCGTACGCCCTGGTCCGGCAGGGTCGGCTGGCGGTCTACCCGTCGTCGCACGGGCAGGAGGCGTGCCAGGTCGCGGCCGCCCAGGTGCTCGCCGACGGTGACTGGCTCTTCCCGACCTACCGCGACACCGTGGCGGTGGTCGGCCGGGGCGTCGACCCGGTCGAGGCGCTGACGCTGCTCAAGGGGGACTGGCATTGCGGCTGGGACCCGTACGAGCATCGCGTCGCCCCGCACGCGACCCCGCTCGCGACGCAGCTCCCGCACGCCGTCGGGGTCGCCCACGCGGCCCGGCTGCGCGGCGAGCCGACCGTGGTGATGGCACTCTGCGGCGACGGCGGCACCAGCGAGGGCGACTTCCACGAGGCGCTGAACTTCGCCGCCGTCCTGCGTGCCCCGGTGGTCTTCCTGATCCAGAACAACGAGTACGCGATCAGCGTGCCCCTCGCCCGGCAGACCGCTGCCCCCTCGTTGGCGCACAAGGGCATCGGGTACGGCATCCCCGGTGCACGGGTCGACGGGAACGACGTCGCCGCGCTGCTCGCCGTCCTCGGCGCGGCGGTGACGAAGGCCCGCGCCGGCGAAGGACCGCAGCTCGTCGAGGCGCACACCTACCGCATGCAGGCGCACACCAACGCCGACGACGCGACCCGCTACCGCGCCGCCGCCGACGTCGAGGCGTGGGTCGCCCGCGACCCGATCACCCGGCTGACGGCCCACCTGGCGCTGCCTCCGGACGAGCTGGCGGATCTGCACGAGCAGGCGGAACGGGTCGCCGAGCACGTACGCGACGGCCTCAACCGCGACGTCGAACCCGTGCCGGCCGATCTGTTCGCCCACGTCTATGCCGCCCCCACCCCGCAGCTGCGGGAACAGGCGGCCCAGCTCGCCGACGAGCTCGACCGCGAGGGAGCACTGCGATGACCAGCCACGAGAAACTCTCGATGGCGCAGGCACTCAACCGGGCCCTGCGCGACGCGATGACCGAGGACCCGACGGTGGTCGTCTTCGGCGAGGACGTCGGCCCGCTCGGCGGCGTCTTCCGCGTCACCGACGGCCTGACCGCCGACTTCGGCGAGGACCGCTGCTTCGACACCCCGCTGGCCGAGTCGGGCATCGTCGGCGTCGCCGTCGGCATGGCGATGAACGGCCTGCGCCCGGTCGTGGAGATGCAGTTCGACGCGTTCGCCTACCCCGCGTTCGAGCAGATCGTCAGCCACGTCGCGAAGATGCGGAACCGGACCCGCGGCCGGGTCGCCCTGCCGATGGTCATCCGGATCCCGTACGCGGGCGGGATCGGCGGGGTCGAGCACCACTGCGACTCGTCCGAGGCCTACTACGCCCACACCCCCGGCCTGCACGTCGTGACTCCGTCGACCCCCGGGGACGCGTACGCCCTGCTGCGGGAGTCGATTGCCGCACCCGACCCGGTCGTCTTCCTCGAACCGAAGAAGCTCTACTGGAGCAAGGAGGAGGTCGTGCTCGGCTGGACCACCCCGGCGATCGGCCGAGCGGTCGTCCGGCGCGAAGGGACAGCCGCCACGATCATCGCGTACGGTCCCAGCGTGCCCGCGGCGCTCGAAGCCGCCGAGGTGGCCGACCGCGAAGGACGCAGCCTGCAGGTGGTCGACGTGCGCTCGATCGTGCCGTTCGACGACGAGACGGTCTGCGCGGCGGTCCGCTCCACGGGCCGCGCCGTCGTGGTGGCCGAGGCGGCCGGGTTCGCCGGCGTCGCCTCCGAGATCGTCGCGCGCGTCACCGAACGCTGCTTCCACTCGCTGGCCGCGCCGATCCGCCGGGTGACCGGGTTCGACATCCCGTACCCGCCGCCGAAGCTCGAACACCTCCACCTGCCCGGCGTGGACCGGATCCTCGACGCCGTCGACGACCTGCAGTGGGCGGACTCATGAGCGACCAGGTCTTCCGGCTGCCCGACCTCGGCGAAGGGCTGACCGAGGCGGAGGTGGTGCGCTGGCTGGTGGCCGAGGGCGACACCGTCACGGTCGACCAGCCGGTCGTCGAGGTGGAGACGGCCAAGTCCCTCGTCGAGGTGCCGACGCCGTACGCGGGGACGGTCGCGACCCGGCACGCCCCCGAAGGCGCCGTCCTGGAGGTAGGCAAGCCCCTGCTCACCGTCGCGCCGTCGGACACCTATCGCGAGGAGGAGCAGGCCGGGTCGGGGAACGTCCTGATCGGATACGGGACGTCGGGGGAATCCGTGGTGTCAGGCCGTCGCCGGCGTCCCCGCGCGCACGTCGCGACCCTCAGCCCGGCCGCCGCCGCGGACCGCCGGGTGCCGCTGGTCGTCTCGCCACTGGTTCGCCGGCTGGCTCGGGACGGTGGTGTCGACCTGCGCGTGGTCGACGGCAGCGGGCCGGGAGGGCTGATCGTCCGGGCCGACGTCACTCGGGCACTGGGCACGCCGGCTTCGGAGTCGGGGACGCGGCGCATCCCGCTCACCGGGTTCCGGCGTGCGGTGTCGGCGGCGCTGACCCGCAGCCGCGCCGAGATTCCGGAGGCCACGGTGTGGGTCGACGTCGACGCCACCCGGCTGTGGGAGCTGCGCGAGGCGACCCGGCCGGGTCCGGGCCTGATCGCGTACATCGCCCGGTTCGTCGTCGCGGCCCTGCGCGAATACCCGGTCTTCAACTCCCGCGTCGACACCGAACGGCAGGAGATCGTCGAGCTGGATCGGATCGACCTGGGGCTCGCGGTCCAGGGGCCGCGCGGTCTGGTGGTGCCGGCGGTCATGGACGCGGGGGCGCTGACCACGACCGGCCTGGACGAGGAGATCCGCCGCGTCACGGCCAGCGCCCGCGCCGGGAACGTGGTCGGGAGCGGGACGTTCACGCTCAACAACTACGGCAGTTTCCGGGTGGACGGCAGCGCCGCGATCATCAACCATCCGCAGGTGGCGATCCTCGGCTTCGGCCGCATCCTCGATCGCGCTTGGGTGGTCGACGGGCAGCTCTGCGTTCGCAAGATCACTCAGATGAGCTTCGTGTTCGACCACCGGGTTTCCGACGGGGGCGCGGCGGCCGGCTTCATGCGAAGCGTCGCCGATGCCATCGAGAATCCGGCCTCGGTGATCGCGAAGCTCTGACCAGGACGGACATCGGGCGGTTCAGGGTCGGAAGTCGTCGTGCTGGACGACCCGGGAAAGCTCGTAGTGGTCACCCCGGCGCCAGTAATGCAGGCGCCGGGCGGCGGGTGTCTCTCGTTGCAGGGCCACCCGCCAGCAGTTCGCGCCGTCCGGCCGGGTCAGGTACGGCGAGCCGGCGTCGCCCGAGCGCAGCCGGTGGGCGTCGCGGCCGGGTGAGCGCTCGGCGATGCCGGTGACGACCTCGACGACGACCGCCACGATCTTATTCCGCTGCACGCCTTCGAGGTGGCCGACCGAGTCGAGGAAGTCCGGTCCGAGATCGAACGGGCCGAGCGGCCGGTCCACCTTCTCGGCGGCGGGGATGCGCTGCGCCCATTCGCAGTAGACCTCGTGCCGGAACTGGTCGGCGGGATCCGGGAACGCCAGCCCGGCGTGCTTGTGGCGGGTCGCCTTCTGCCGGTCCCGTTCCGCCTTGCGATAACGGCTCTGCAGGCGTTCGATGCCGCGCGCGGCCTGGTCGAGCTCGCATCGCAGGCCCGCGGCGTGAATGCGCAGCGCCTCCAGCTC